>JAGHAR010000124.1 GCA_021161405.1 Candidatus Iainarchaeum sp. | reverse complement strand
GTATTGGATTCTGGATCCAGAGTTACTTTTACTATGTTGCTGTAGTTACAGCTAAATGGCTCACCATTAGCTAAAAAAAGCTTGAAGTATACTTCCTTGCCAACATACTTGTTCTTTGTAAATGGGATAGCGTTCTTTAAGCTGCCTATACGCTTTACATACACACATTTAGCAACTATATTGCCCAAAGATGCTTTTTGCTTTGAGCAGTCATAGTATATGTTGTTTCTTAGCACATCATCTAACCTTTTAGATGTTCTTGCAACAAGCGATGCTGCCTTTGCCTTTGCTACTCTTGCTATGCTCAGTACTCTATCTCTCACTGCAGAAGCAGTTGCTGCTCCTGGAAGGAAATCTATGTAGGGTTTTGGAGTTATTGTTTTTGTATCGCTTATCTGGAAATCTGCCCTGTTGTTTTCTATTCTAAGTAAAGTTATCTCAACGTAGCGTAAACCAGCACACTGCTTCTTTTGGCCTGGTTTTAGTACAAGTTCATTTCCAAAACCGATATGGCAATCCACTAGCTTTTTGAAGTTCCATACGCGAAAATAGGCTTTGTTGTTCTTTATTTTAACCAAATGGATTGTTACGTCCGCATCTTTTAGATCGAAGTCGCCTATGCTACGGTTGTAGTAAGGATAACTCGGCAGGAAGCAGTCTGCTACTGGAGGAATCAGCAAGCATGGAATCTTTCCTCGCTCTGTTGGAATTGCAACGCGGGAGCCGCTTATGTTGATGCAGAAATTTTCCTGCTTTGATGTGAAGATGCATTTCTGGATGTTTGTTGCTGATAAGGGAGAAGCCAAGAGGCCGATGGAAAGAAATAGTAAAATGCATATAAATAAGCAAAAAATTGTCTTTGCCTTTGTATTCATCAATAATATTATTTTTCACTGATTATATAAATCTTTAGCTTATTTTTGAACAAACAATACAGCTAGCCAGAAATCATACCCTTGATCATTTTCAATGGAATTGAATAATACCTTTTCTCTTCCTCTAACTTCGGATTTGCGAACATTTCCGGAGGCATTGCATAGTAGGCAACTCTCTCGCCAATACCGCTTGTTACAATTAAAGGGACAGAATTTCCTAGCTCTCTGCCGCTTTGCAGAATTAAATTGCTTCCAAAATCCAAACTTAACACAACGTTCGTTGGAACATTTGCCAGTAATTCAACAACAGCAAAGTCCTCATTTGGAAATATGTATAAACTCAGATTTGTTGCCAAACCTTTAATAAGAGGATGCTCCCTTGTGCTTTCTGGAACAAGAAGGCCAACAGAAATTGCCTCTCCCTGCGGACAATTCTTTAAATTGCAGAAATTCCCTATATAACGAACACCAAGCAATTCGTCCAAAAAAATATATTCGGAATCTAATTTTCTTATCCACGGATTTAAAGGAATGTGTTCTGCGTTTTCATCTATCTCATCTTTATACACGAGTTCTTTTTCATTGGAAACCTCTACACCAGCATCGCCGGTCCAAATTAATCTTTTGCCAGCCAATGCGTAATCAACAAACATTTTAATCTGCCTTGAACTCATCTTTCTGCATCTTTCAACAATTACTAAATCAAATTGATTTAAATTTCCAAGGCCAATTCGTGAAATGTGCATCATCACCGGCCTAATTCCCGTACCGGTAATCGGATCTGCAATAATATCTCTAAGCAATTCTGGGTTGCCTAAGCCGGAATTCCCATAAACAATCAATATCTTGGGCTGGCCAAATATAGTCCAATAAACAGAGCACCATCCAGGCAAAGCGCTGCACTTTACAATTCCTGTATAGGTTAGCACAACAAGCAGTGCAAAGAGCAGGCCAACTAAGACAGCGATTCTTAAAACCAAACTAACAGAATCCTGCATCCCCATAAATCATCACTTAAATTTTAAATAATAATCCTTTCTAATATTTGTTTAAACCTAAATTTAAAATTAACCTAAATCGTGGTTATTATGGTAAAGCTTAGAAGAGGTTCTCCTATTAGTGGGCCAAGTTCTGCGCTTGGAATAATGAGATTCTTTGATGCACAAACAAGTAGCCCAAAAATTAGGCCAGAAACCGTGCTAATAATATCTGTGGCTATTGTTGTTATTGTGGCTGTTGTGCATCTGTTGGCTTAATTCATTCAATTTTGTAAAAATGTTTCCAGAAAAATCCGAATCTGCTTTTCAAACATAATGCTCTCTTCAATAATTCTAAAGCTATGAGCTCCTCTATCTTTGCTAACTCCTCTATAAGTGCATTGATTCTTGCGTGATAAACTCTGATGTCGAAGCTCTTCTTGTTGAAGTAAAGCTCCTGCACTTCCTTTATCATCTCTCTGATGCGTTGCTCTTCTTTTTCGAGAGCTTTCAAACCTTTTATGCCGAATGGATGCCTTAGCTTTGATTCTATGGAAACAATTTCAGCTCCTACCTTAGCTAAGCGCTCCTCGTATTGTTCTATTGCTGCCATATACTCTGCCATTGACATCTCTTTAAGCTGGAAGCATCTTCTTTGAGTGGTTTTTATCATTGTAAGGATTAGCTTCTGTTCTCTGTGCAAAGAGTTTAGCTTTCTCTTCCATAGGATTCT
>JAGHAR010000096.1 GCA_021161405.1 Candidatus Iainarchaeum sp. | reverse complement strand
GTGCAAGAGCTAGGCAGAGAGATTGTAGAAAAAGCAATAAAACAAGGCCTAATCTCTGGAAGAGGCCCGACAGGAGTTGCTGCAGCAGCAGTATATATAGCTGGTCTACTTAAAGGAGAGCGCAGAACTCAAAAAGAAGTAGCAAACGTTGCTGGGGTAACAGAAGTAACAATAAGAAACCGTTATAGAGAGTTGAAGAAAGAATTGAATATAGATGTCTCCGCATAAGGAGGCATCCCCTCCTTTTTATTTTCATTTTTCAAAATGATTTGCGATAAATCACAATAAATTTAAAACTAATTTCTATTCTGTTTATTGATATGTTAGTTGCAGGAATTGATGAAGCTGGCAGAGGCCCCGCAATCGGCCCTTTGGTTGTTGCATCTGCTGTAGTGGAAAAAAGAAATGAAGAAGAGTTGATAGCGCTAGGCGTAAAAGATTCAAAAATATTGAGCAAGGTGCAAAGGCAAAAGATTTTTAGAAAGTTAAAAAGAATTCTGCATGACTTTAGAGTTGTGAAGATATCCCCAAAAGAATTGGACGAGCTAATGATTAGGAAAAGTTTAAACGAAATAGAAGCGATTAAAATTGCAGAGATGCTGAACAGCTTAGAGAAGAAACCAGAAGCGGTTGTAGTTGATTCTCCTGACTTTTATGCGGATAACTTTTCAAAAAGAATTTTAAAATATTTAACATTCAAACCAGTAATTATCGCGGAGCACAAAGCAGACAGCAACCACCCAGTAGTGTCTGCTGCCTCTATAATTGCAAAAATCCACAGAGACAGAGAAATTGAAATTCTGGAAAAAAAGCACGGCAGAATCGGCTCAGGTTATGTGCATGATCCAATAACGCAGCAATTCCTCAAGAAATGGATCGATAATAACGGCAAACTTCCAAGCTTTGCAAGAAAGATGTGGTATTCAAACCAAAAGATGCTTGATGAAAAATTTCAAAAAAGTTTGAGTGGTTGGTATGAGGAATAAAGATTACAGAAAGAAGTACGATGAATTTTTCATAGATATAGACAGCATAGAAGAGGTTGTAACAGAGGTAATTGAAGAGCTGTTTAAACACAGTTCTAAATTTCCAAAGGCGGAGTTTGTTATTGGCTTCGAGCTCAGCAGGGATGAGCAGGGAAGGCCAGTTCTAATAGCAAAAAGAGCAGATATAGCAGAAATTCAGCAGTTTGCAGATTCAAACGCTGAAACATTGGCAGAGGTTGAAGAGCTTAACGGCAAGACAATAATTACAACGCTGCTAAACATTGCAGAGATAAACAAGCTCGGCATACAAACCGAGAACGATAGAATTGTTAAAATTATTGTAGATGATAAAGTTGCAAAAGAAATTAGATTGAAGAAGGAAATTCTGCCAAGAACACTAAAATGGTCTTTCAAAAATAATGTTTTAGAAATCTGGTTCAGACAGAAGAAGAATTAGTTTTATCCTTGTTGTCTGCAGAAGGAATACTCTCACCAAAGTACTGTATAAATTTCTTCGTTGTTCTTAAAAGAAAGGTTCTGCCAATTCTCTCCTTAGATATAAAACCTTCCTGCTCGAGAAGCTTTATGTGATCATACGCTTTGTTGTTTCTGTATTTAATAACCAGAGATTGTTTAATCGGCTGTTTCAGGGCTATTAGGGCTAGTGTCTTTAATGCTCCTTTTGGTAGAGCAGCTTCTGTTGCGAACTCCCTTGCAATGTATTCAAATTCTGGCCTAACCTTCATCTGAAGCGAGTTGTCAAATTCCTTAATATAAAAACCTAAGGGCAGGGAATTGAACTCAGCAACAAGCTCTTTTGTCAATTCTTTTACTTCGCTCTCATCCATGCCAAGAAGTTCGGCAATCTTTGCTAAGCTTATTGGCTCTGGATTCATAAATAGAGCCACGCTAATTGCCTTTTTCTTCTCCTCTTTAGTTAGTTCCATGAAAATTGGAAATTGAAAAGAATTTTTATTCTTTACCTAATTTGCCAAATTCAAGCACTCCTTCTTTGGGAATTTCTTCGCTTTTAATGCCTGTAAGCATTATGCCTACGCGCATCCCTTCTTTTGCTACGCCTTCATACTTTGAATCCATTGTCTCTATTCTAACGAGTTTTCCGTTTATTTCAGCTACCATATCTTCAGAGAGAACTCCGCTAACAACCTCTCCAAGAAGATATGGTTCCTCAACATTGTAAAAAGAGCAAACCTTGGTAATTTTAACTACTGCTCTCTCCGAAGAATTTCTAAGATTTTGGCCGGGCTTAACAATTAAAGTATGTTCTTTGGCTATGTAGCAATCTTTCTTGGCAAATGTCAATGTAATCAAGCTCATCTCTCTCAACCGTTTCTTTTTAGGTTAATTTTTCTAACCCAGCTATTTTTATAATACAAAGTTATTTAAATCTATTTTCAGTGGCAAAATACAACCAAAAACAAATAATTAGTTAGAATTCCTAATTATTTTGCGCTATTTTCGACAAGAGAGATAAAGATTTCCCCAAAAAAACGCTCCTGCCATGCATAAATCTTACCCTTATTTACAAGAAAAAGCAACGGGACAAAGGCCTCTACAACCTCCTTCGGCTTTGTGATGTCTACTATCTGCGAAAACATTACCAATCCTTGAGAATCTGCTGCCTTTTCAATCTTTTTGTATAAGCTATCCATCCTCTCGTTGATATTTTTAACCACAGATGGAATCTTTACCTCGATTCTCTCCACAAACCTTTTGCCTTTTGGTTTAGTTCTTGTTTTTGCTAGAATCTTCTCGATGCTTTCCACAAGCTCATCCAGAGTTATTGTACCTTCCCTTATATATCTTACTGTTTTTAGTTCGGGCAGCATTGCTTCGAGTTCTTTTATTTCCTCTTCAGAGATTTCTTTTGCTTTTTCTTCTCCAGGGATTTTTAGCAGCTTTGCCTTGAGGTGAAGCAAAATCGCACACACAAGCACAGCGTTTGCAGGGATGCGCAAATCAAGCGACTCTAAGCTGTTTATCTTTTCAAGGTATTTGTCTGCCAGCAGAGAAATGTCAATTGCCCATGGGTCCATCTTTTCCTTTTTGACCAATTCAAAAAGAATTGTTTTCCATGCCGGCTGCTCTATAAGATCAACTAAATTGTAATCTTCCTTTATTTCCTCAGCTTTGATTATTTCTTCTGGAACAGCAGGCATATAGTTTAAAAAGAGGTTTTGTTATTTAAATTTAATCCAGAGGTGTGTTGGATGGAAAGAGTTGCTACGGGAATTCCTGGGCTTGACGAACTAATAGAAGGAGGATTCCCAAAGGGAAGCACAATACTTGTTAGCGGTTCTGCAGGCACTGGAAAAACCATACTCTCGATGCAATATCTCTATGCAGGTGCAACACAGTACAACGAAAAAGGAGTCTTTGTAAGCTTGGAGAGCAATATAGATAATTTAATATGGAATATGGAAAGCTTTGGCTGGAAGCTAAAAGAACTCCAGCAAAATCAAAAACTTTCGATATACAGGTTGCGTATTGGAGAGATATTCGAGCCAGTTAGCATAAGGGAGCAAATATCTAAAGAGTTGGACCATATAGCTGAAATTGTAAAAACAATTGATGCAAAGAGGCTTGTTATCGATCCTACAACTGCTTTCGGAATCTGGTTTGAGAGGGCAATGCTCAGAAATGTGTTGTTTAATTTTACAGACAAAATAAGGGAGCTCGGATGTACTACGATTCTAACATCTGAAACCAAAAATAGAAAGGATGAGTTCAGTGCCTTCGGAGTAGAGGAATTTATTGCAGATGGAGTAATTG
>JAGHAR010000106.1 GCA_021161405.1 Candidatus Iainarchaeum sp. | reverse complement strand
TGCATTTGGGGGGCCTACATAAATTTCTTTTTAGCATTTTTCAATCTGCTCCCTGTTCCGCCCCTAGACGGCTCAAAGGTAATTGTTTGGAATAAGTTTGTTTGGTTAATAACAATTGCTGTTGCTGGTTTTGCATCCTTTTTCTTGTTTTAGTATTTAGTTATCTCACATAACTCGGCTTGAATTCTGCTATATGCTGTTCAAATTCTTTATATGCTTTCTCTGCTCTATCGGTTATTGACGGGCCTACTTTATTTAATGCTTCCATGAAATGCTTCATCTTAACTTTTTGCGGTTTTAGCTTATTCTCCTCTAACGCAATTAGCACAGCTTCTCTAACCAAACTCTCTAAATCAGCTCCGCTAAAACCATTAGTTATATGTGCTAACTCCTTTAGCGAAACATCTTTTGCGAGTGGAACATCTTTTGAATGGATTTTTAGTATTTTTAGGCGTGAGGCCTCATCCGGAGGGCCAACAAAGATTAATTTGTCTATTCTGCCAGCTCTGAGCAAAGCAGGATCTATTAGATCAGGCCTATTGGTAGCAGCCATAAATATTACATTCTTCAATCTTTCAATTCCATCTAATTCTGTTAGCAATTGGTTAACAACCCTTTCCATAGCTAGGCCTTCGCTTAATCCTCTTCTCGGAGCAATCGCATCTATCTCATCAAAGAAAACAATGCACGGAGCAACCTGTCTTGCCTTTCTGAAAACTTTACGAATTCCTTTTTCGCTTTCGCCAACCCATTTGCTTATTAGCTCTGGACCTTTTACAGCTATGAAGTTTGCCTCGCTTTCTGTTGCTACTGCCTTAGCAAGCAGTGTTTTTCCGCAGCCTGGCGGACCGTAAAGCAAAACTCCCTTAGGCGGCTCTATACCCATTTTGCTGAACGACTCCGGCTTCTTTAAAGGCCACTCTACTGCCTGCTTTAATTCTTTCTTTGCTCTTTCTAGGCCGCCAATATCTTTCCATCTCACGTTTGGAATTTCTATCGCTACTTCCCTTAGTGCACTTGGCTGAATATCTCTTAGAGCGTTCATGAAATCATCTTTATTAACCTCTATTGATTCCAAAACCTCTGCTGGAATGCTTTCCTCATCTAAATTTATCTTTGGCATGTATCTTCGCAATGCTTTCATAGCTGCTTCTTTGCATAATGCTTCCAAGTCAGCTCCTACAAATCCGTGTGTTGAGTTTGCAAGGGTTTCAAGATTTACATTCTTTGCTAGAGGCATGCCTCTTGTATGGATTTGCAGTATTTCCTTTCTTGCGTTTCTATCCGGAACACCAAACTCTATTTCGCGGTCAAATCTACCAGGCCTTCGCAATGCTTCATCTAACGAATTTACCCTGTTTGTGGCTGCAATAACTATAACATTTCTTCTTGGCTCTAGGCCGTCCATTAGAGCGAGAAGCTGTGCTACAACTCTCCTTTCTACTTCTCCAACAACCTCGTCTCTTTTCGGAGCGATAGCATCAATTTCGTCAATAAATATAATGCTCGGGGCATTCTCCTCCGCTTCCTTAAATATCTGCCTCAATCTTTCCTCCGCTTCTCCAACATACTTGCTCATTATCTCAGGAGCGTTTACAGAGATGAAATGTGCATGGGTTTCGTTTGCCACTGCCTTAGCTAAAAGTGTTTTACCGCAGCCAGGCGGCCCATAAAGCAAAACTCCCTTAGGCGGCTCTACACCGAGTTTCCTAAACAACTCAGGATATCTCATTGGCAATTCTATTAATTCTCTAACCTTCTGTATCTGCTCTTCTAGTCCGCCAATATCTTCATAGCTTATAGAAGGCAAATGTTCGAGTTCGTCTTTAACTACTGTCTCCTTCAGTATGAATTCTGTATTTTCATTTACCCTTACAATTCCTCTCGGGATTGTTTCAATTATTTTGTAGATAAAACCAGAGCCGAGTATAGAAATCCATATATTGTCTCCTTTGCAGAGCGGCCTTCCAATAAAATTCCTCTTAACTACCTTTTCATAACCGCTTGCTATAATTTTAACCTCCTGCGTTGGAGCAAGAACAATTCTCTTTGCATCGCTATATTTTGCCTTTCTAACAACCACTTTATCTCCTAGGCCAACGCCAGCGTTTCTCCTTATGAAGCTGTCCATCCTTATTATTCCTTTACCTTCGTCTTCTGGCGGAGCAGGCCAAACAATTGCTGCTGTCTTTCTGCTGCCCTCTATTTCCACGAAGTCGCCAGAGCTTATCTCCAGAATTTCCTTTGTTTTTCTGTCAAGGGTTACGATCTGCCTTCCAACATGTGTTGGATCTGGGTCATGAACTTTAAGCACTAATTCTTTGGCCATAAAAAGAAATTCAGCGAAAAGGTTTATATTTGCTTTCTGTTTTGATTCTTATGCTAAATGCTTCCATAATTCTAAGAAAATTCTTTTGTGCAGTTTGGCAAGTGTAGCATCTTCAATATAGAGGCCGAGCTTCTCCTCTTCGCTTGCCTTTAGTACTGCAATGCCCTTTGGCAATATATAGAATGCGGTATCCAATCCTCTTACAATATTGCAGAACTTTGTTTTGCGCAATTCCTTTAGATCCTTTCTCTTAATTTCTTCCATTAGTTTTGTCTTTTCAGTTATTACTCTGAGCAGTATGTTCCTTCTCCTTCTCTTAATTCTAAACATTTTGTGGAAACCAGGCAAATAGTGTAAAATTTTTTCCGGCACATAAGCATAGATAACCTTGTTCCTCTCTTCAAGGAGCAGATAGGCGACACTCTTGAAACCTTCCTCTCCTTCGTATAAGCAAACCCTTGGCGGACTAACAGCTGTCTTTTCCAATTTCTTTAGCTTTGGGATAACACTTCTTATTATTTCCTTCTTCCTTCTGCTTTCTTCCTCTATCATATCCAGAATTTCTGCTGGCGGCAACGCGCTATAGTATTTTACCCCGCTCTTTATTACCTCGCTTGCGAATCCTTTCTCAACAAGCAGATTAAGGGTATAGTAAGCTGCCTCTCTCTTTATCTTTGCCTTTTGTGCTACTGTACCTGCTTTTGCTGTGCCAAGCTTCAATAGAGTTAGATATATGCGTGCTTCCTGCGGCTTTAGGCCTATGCTTTCCAGAGCTTCATGCATATCTATTTTTGCTTTAGAAAACTTTTTAAAAATTGTTGTAAAATTTTTTACACCAAAATTATAAATACTCCTGATGAGGATTTTTTATATGCGAATTCACTATGCAGAGTTAAGAAAAGCTATTGCTGAATGGCCTAAATATCCGAATGCAAAAAGAGAGGAGAGAAGCCCGTTGCTGCATGATGGCTTTCCGGGAAATTTTAATTTAAGCTATGCAGAATATTTCTGGCTTAAGGAATACGGCAGATATCTTGGTTGGGATTTTGACTATGTATTTACAACGATAGAAAGCTGTATTCGCGTAGCAGATTTTCCAAAGTTGCAAAGCGGGGACTATTGGAAATATCTTGGCGTATTTGAGCTTGCTGATTTGACTGGTTGCATAAATCTTGAGGAGATGCCAGATTATAGTTCTCTACAGCAGTGGCAGATAAACAACCTTTTAGATTTCCTTGCTTCTCTCGGGATAGAGAAGAGAAACATTTATGCAAGTTATTTTGCTGGTGCAAAGGTAAGTGAGGCCACACAGGGCAAATATAAATTTGATTTTTATATCCCTGTAGATAAAATTTCAAAAAATTCTTTTCTAAAAGCTGGCCTGCCTAAAAAGAATCTAATTCCGGACAGAACAAGAGAAACTTTTTTGAGTTTATATCTGCATAGGCCTACTCCTTGGGGCTACAGAAACGAGATATTCGTGAAGCATAGGGGCGTGCTTGTTGATATAGGCACAATAGAGTAT
>JAGHAR010000011.1 GCA_021161405.1 Candidatus Iainarchaeum sp. | reverse complement strand
GGTATTTTTCTGCCAGGAGGAATTTCTTTAAACATGTTGAAAACCATGTTAACACCTATCTTTACATTACTTCTTACATATTTTGTATATTTCAATTTTTCTTTTTTTGCCTTTTCCTATATGCCCCGGCCGGGATTCGAACCCGAGTCACGAGCTTGAGAGGCTCGTATGCTTGACCACTACACCACCGGGGCTTATAAACTCTCCTGTGTTCGTTTTCTTAAAAGAGTTCCTTAGAGTACGCCTCGGCACTCAAAATCTTCTTCACTGCTCTGTGCTCAGTCCGCTCTTCATCGGCGTTTGCCGCGGGAGGGGCTTGAACCCTCGACCTCGCGATTATGAGTCGCGCGCTCTAACCGACTGAGCTACCGCGGCCTATAAAATTTCTTCTTCCAACAGAGATATAAAATTAATTCATAACTCTATTTTCGTGAGTACTGTTTCTGCTTTGTGTTTTATTTCTTTGACTTTCGAATTATATAAAAGAATTCTATCTGCAAGGCCTATAAAAAGGCTTGTTTCAATAACACCTGGAACCTTTTTGGATTGATACTCTATATCCTCTGGCGAATATATCGGCTCAACATCGACAGCAATTAGATAATTTCCATTTTCCGTTTTTATAATTCCGTTGCTGTTTTCAAGAAGCCATGCATCTCCAAATCTTGAAAGTTCCGCTAAGCTATGCTCCCATCCAAACGGTACTACTTCAAACAAAATTCTACCATGCACGTAATCTTGCATATTTTCCTGATTGCAGCAAACCACTAGCTCTTTTGTGTTGAAGGCTATTATCTTATCTCTAACAAGTGAGGTTGTTTTTAATTTTATAAAATTAAAATTTTTATCCGCTTTGCTCGCAAATTCTACTGCTAAGTCAATGTTCCTGTTAATATCTGCTATCCTAATTCCTTTGTTGAATGCGTATTCTGCTATTTCGTATGTTGTTGGAATTATACTTAGCTGTTTTAGCTGCTTGCTTGTGAATTTTGCAATAACAGCCTTCATTAATTCAAACGCCTCATCTGTAGAGCCAAATGCAAGAACCCTCGCATTGCTCTTAAATATAAAGGAGCATATCTTCGATGCCAACTTCTTTCTGGTTCTTGTATCCATTTTACCCTCCAAAGCCTCGGGCGGGATTTGCACCCGCGACCTCCTCATTACCAGTGAGGTGCTCTAGCTGGCTAAGCTACCGAGGCCCTAAATTACTTTTTTGTTGATTTCTTTTTTATAATTTCCCATATCTTCTTTAATTCGTTTATTTTAATTTTGTACTGCTTTCCGCTTTCCATATCTTTCAAAGTTAGCTTGCTTACTTTTAATTCATTCTCTCCAATAAGCACTACAAACCCAATCCTTTTCTTATTTGCATATTCTAAAATTTTGCTAATTCCCTTCTTCTCGCTGTACAATTCAACATTTAGGCCAAGCTTTCTTATCTTTGCAGCTATACCAATTAATTTTTGCGCTTCTATTGCAACAGGGGCAACAAGCACATCTGTAATGCTTCCTACTTTCTTTCCTTTCGCTATTAGCATATCCAGGACTCTGTCTACGCCAATACTTATACCGACAGCAGGAACATTTTCGCCACTAAATATTCCGATAAGATTATCGTATCTGCCGCCACCAGCAATACTTATATTTTCATCTGTCGTTATCTCAAACACATTGCCTGTATAGTATTCTAGGCCGCGTGCAAGTGTAAGGTCTATCTTTGTATTTTTGCAGGAATTTTTCTTCAGCAGTTGATACAATTCTTCCAATTCTTCTATCCCTCTTTGATTATTTGCAATGTTCTTTGCCTTATTAAGATCGTTATTTTTAACTATCTCCAAGAATTTTTTGGACAGTTTTTCCTTTTCGAATTCCTTTTCAACAAACTGCCAGCCGAATTTGTCTGCCTTATCTATAATTCTAAATGCATCGTTAATTCTGTTTTTCTTTATTCCTAAGCTCAGAGCCACATCTTCCAGAAATGCTCTATTGTTAATCCTTATTTTAGCGTTAATTCCAAGCTTTTTCAATACTTCGTTTACAGCAGCAACACATTCATAGTCCGCAACTACGGAGCTTGAACCAATAATATCGATATCTGCCTGCGTGAATTCTCGATAGCGTTTAGCTTGCGGTCTATCGTAGCGATAAACTCTGCCAATCTGATACCTTCTAAACGGCTTTGCTATCGGATACATTGCTACAATTCTTGCAAGCGGCAGTGTGAGATCAAACCTTAAAGCGAGTTTCCTGTTGCTCTTATCTTTGAATACATAGATTTCCTTCTCTATCTCTGTGCCGGCACTTTTCTTGGTTATTGTTTCAAAATATTCGAGGATAGGGCTCTCTACCGGCTCGAAGCCGAAGGATTCGTAGACCTCTATGCAGGTTTCAATTATTTTCTTCTTTAGTTTTGCCTCTTCTGGCAATAGATCGCGCATTCCTCTTACTGTATTCAGTTTCATTTTTGCTCACTCTTTAGTAGGCCGGCGCCGGGAGTCGAACCCGGATCTCGGGATCCACAGTCCCGCATCATAGCCGTTAGACCACGCCAGCCATAATTAAAATTACAATAATTTTTGAACAGGCATAAAAATAAAAAACCGTAAATTGGTAAGAATCTTTCTTCAAATTGCCAATTTGGTGCATAGTTAAAATTAGTAATTGCATTGGCTATGAACTAATTCGCCTCTGTTCATCATATACATATTCTTTTCAAAATCCTTTTAAAAAGCTTTGCATCATGTTTTAGCATGAATTTCCTCAAGAAATTGTTTGGTAAAACAACGAATAATGAAAAAGAAAAGACCTTGCCTGAGAGAGAAGAAGCCAACATAGCAAAGCTTATCCTGTACAGCAAAATGACAAGAGAGAGCAAGAAATTTCACAAAGAATTAAAAGGCAGGGATTAGGAAAATAGTTTACTAACCTCTCCTGCTTTTTCTCTTTTTACAAGAACCAAAAGGCGCTGGTTTGGCTTTATCTCTGTTCCGCTTTTTGGAATTTTAATAGTGTTTCCTTCATAGATGCCAACAATAGCGCTCCCTTCAGGCATCTTTATATCCTTAAGTTTTTTGCCTACGATTTTCATCCCATCCTTTATATCAATTTCCATTATCTCTGCATCCCCTCTTGAAAGGAATGCTAAATCTAAAACTCCAGGCTTTGTTATCAATTCTTCGAGATAGGCAGCTGCTGCTGCCTCCGGATGGACAACTATATCTATGCCAATTTTCTGCAGTATTTTTTCATCGTATTCCAATTTGCTTATACTTGCAACTACTTTTTTAGCTCCAAGTTGTTTAGCAAGCAGGCTTACAACCATGTTTGTCTCATCAACGCCAGAAAGCATAACAACTGCATCCGCCTCTTTTACGTTCGCTTCTTCCAATACTCTTGGGTTTGTTGCATCTCCATGGACAGCAACTATATTCAGCTCATCTGAAAATTTTTTGCATTTTTCTTCATCTTTATCTATGACAAGAGCATCGTGCCCTTCTTCCAAGAGCAGTTTGGCCAGATAGTATGCAAGCTTCGTTGCACCAACTATTACAATATACATGTTTCTCTCCCTATAATATGCAAATTCAATTTTATAAAATTACTCTTCTTGCCTTACCAACAGCAAACTCCCAATTACAGCAAACAAGGGCAGAATTTCCAGCCTGCCGATGAGCATGTTTATAATAAGCATTATCTTAGCTACTAAGGGCATTGTTGCGGAGGTTATACCGACACTTATCCCAACATTACTCTGAGCACTGACAACCTCAAACAAAGAATTGCTCAGCTCATACCCGCATTCCAAGAGTACAACTGTGCCAACCACTATAAATAGAGTATAGAGCAAGATAAACTGATATATGGCTCTTATCTCGCTATCTTCGAGAGTTCTGCCCTCAAACCGCTTAGCAAACATACTGCCTTTCGGCAATATTAATTTTTTTGCCCTCCAGAATAATGATTTCATAAGTATTACGAACCTCGCTACCTTTATGCCGCCAGCAGTACTGCCAGCTCCGCCACCAATAAACATAGCAATAACAAGGATAAATTTAGCAAAATCGCTTAACATTGCGAGCTGCTCTTCCTTCACCAATGAAAAGCCGCCTCCTGTGGAAGCAGAAACAACATGAAATAAAGCATTTAATTCAGCATTTACATCTAACGAGCCAAATGCATAAGCAAAATGAGGAGTTAAAAGAATGAAAAAGAAAAATATCAATGCAATAAGCGCTTTTAGTTCAACATCTTTAATTGCTCTCACAAAATTTCTCTTCCTAATAAAGATGTAGTGCACATAAAAGGGAATTGCGCCAAGAATCATTATTATAATAAGAGAAATATCTATTAGCCAGCTATGCGGTTTTGTTAATCCTGCTGTTGTTGTGTCCATGCCGGTAGTGGAGATAGCAGAAAAGGCATAGTTAACAGCATCAAATAAATTCATTCCAGAAAACGCCAACAGCAGAATTCCTATTGATGTG
>JAGHAR010000073.1 GCA_021161405.1 Candidatus Iainarchaeum sp. | reverse complement strand
TTTATTTTTTTGACCCGTAATTCTGATAGTCCATTAGATTTTGACCTTGAACTTGCAAAAAAAAAAAAAAAGAAAAATCCGTTTATTAAGGTTAAAAAAATAAAAGAAAGAATTAGAAAAAAACAAGATCTATTTCAGCTCAATTTCTATTCCGCCTATCCATCCTGCAACAACGTTGTAGAGGAATGCCGTTACTGCAACATAGATGGCTCCTCCGATTAAACCGGAGAGTATGCTGCCGATAAATGCGCCTATAGAGCCAAGAGTTGAAAGCGACTGTGCCTGCGGAACCATTGGCACTAGTGCTGGAACTGCTGCTATGCCGATTGCTGCAATAATTCCAGCAATTACTCCCCAGATAAGCCCAAGCACTGCGCCTACCTTTGTTGCTGAAACAATGTCAATCCTTTCCAATACTGCCATTGCTTCACCCCCTTATTTTTGATGCATAAATAATTGCTTTTTTCTTTAAAAATATTTCTTTATAGCGGGATTTTATGGAATTTATAAAGGATTTTCGCTGGAAGCCAAATATGAAAATAAGCGAAGCTGTGAAGCAATTCTCCGCCTTAGGATTCCAGAGTATAGAATTGGCTAAAGCATCCGATATTATTTACAAGATGAAAAAGGAAAATGCAAAAATTTTCCTTACGTTTCCTTCCAATCTGACAACTTCTGGCTTAAGAGGATTTTTTGCTCAGCTTGTTGAATTGGGCATGGTTGATATTATTGTTACTACTGCCGGTTCAATAGAAGAGGATATAATGAAAGCAATTGGAGAGAAATTTATAATCTCGCGCTTTGATGCTGACGATGTTGCTTTGCATGAGAGGGGCAATAACAGAGTAGGCAACATATTAATTACAAACGACAGCTATGCAAGGTTTGAAGGTTTTATTATAAAACTCCTGAAAAAAATTTGCAAAGAAAAAGGGAAGAGTTGTTTTTCAACAGCAGAGTTATTGCACGAAATAGGGAAAAAATTGAATGATAGGAATTCTATTTTGTACCAAGCAGCAAAGCACAATGTTAAGATTTTCTGCCCAGCTATAGCCGATGCTTCTTTAGGATTCCAGCTATTTATGCTCCGCGACTATGTAAAAAATTTCCAGATAGATGTAATAAAAGATTTCGAGGAAATAAATTTCGAGACAAGCCAGGAGCAGCGCAAAGGAATAATTGCTTTGGGCGGAGGTGTAAGTAAGCACTATGCAATTTTAAGCACTGTGCTAAGCGGAGGTATGGATTATGCAATTTACATAACAACCTCTAGGCAATATTCCGGAAGCTTGAGCGGAGCAACAACAAGCGAAGCAAAGAGCTGGGGCAAAATAAAGGACGACTCTGATTCTGTCACTGTCTATGGAGACGCAACAATCCTGTTTCCAATAGCAATGGCAAACGCCTTGGACAGGCTATATAAAGAGAAAATTATCAGGTTTAGGAAATAGTGGTTCTATGGCAGAATTTGTTTTGAGCAAGGAAGTTGTGCTAAAACAATTTAGGAGAATCAACAAAGTTGTTGACAGATTGGCCTATAGTTTAAAGACCAATCCAGAAGTTGCTAGGGTTTTGGAAAAACATACGAATTGTTTATTTAGCATTTGCTCAATTAACTCTATTACGCGTGTTGCCAACAAAAAGAGAATTGTTTTATTCCTCCAGGGCGAGCCGATAGGAGAATTAAAAAGAATTGCCAAGCTGGGCATAAACAAATTTGTTGTTGATAATATAAACGATTTGCAGAATATTTTAGCTTTAGCAAAGGAAGGTTTCGTTGAGGAATTATTTTTGAGAATTAAAGTTAGAGAGCATAGCATATACACAGGCAAGCATTTTGTGTATGGTTTTCACTGGCGAGAGGCAAATAAGCTTATACAAAAACTCTATTCTAAGTTTAAGGATAAATTTAATCTTTCGTTGCTGTTCCACAGGAAGACGCAAAATATCGGTGAATGGAATCTAAAAGAGGATTTCGCAGATGCTATTTGCAAGGAAAATCTGCACAAGCTGCATACTGTAAATATAGGCGGAGGAATTCCTTGGAAGTATATAAATTCAAGGCCAAGGCTGCGAGAAATTTTTTCCGAGATAAAAACATTTAGAAAATTTTTGAATTCTGAAGGAATAAGGTTAATGGCCGAGCCAGGAAGGTTTATCGCTGCTCCAGCTGTTGAGTTGCATACAAAGGTGCTAAATGTTTACGATAACACAATTATAGTTGATTGCTCAATCTTCAACGCTGCAATGGATACCTATTTGCTGAATATAAGGCTGCCAGTAAAAGGTGAATCCTCGAGAGGCCACAAATTTTTAATAAAAGGTAATTCACCAGATTCTTTGGATATTTTCCGCTATCAGGTTTTCTTAAAGAAGAAACCAAAGAAGGGCTCAACAATTGTGTTTAGAAATGCTGGAGCATATAATTTCCATACTGATTTTAATGATTTGCCGAAATTAAAAACCAGGATTGTTGAAAGCTTCAAATAGTCATTTTACAATCCTAACATCAACTGCTTTGACTTCTTTGCTGTTGGCAATTAGCGGATTTATGTCAAGCTCTTTTATCTTTTCGCTTTCAACCATTCTGCTTGCTTTGAGTATTGTTTCCTTTAATTTTTCCATATTAATTGGTTCGATATTTCTATAGCCAAATAACAGCTGCTTTGCCTTGAGTTCGTTTATCATTTCTTCGACATCTGCTTTGGTTATTGGAATAATTCTTATTGCATAATCCTTTAGCAGTTCAACAAACACCCCGCCAAAACCGAAAAGGATTGTTTGGCCGAACTGCACATCTTGCTTAGAACCGATAATAAGCTCTACTCCATTTACCATTTCCTGCAGCATTACAGCTTTGCATTCCTTTATTTTCTTTAATTCATTAAATGCTTTTTCTGCTTCCTCAATGGAGGAGATGTTAAGCTTTATTCCATTAAGTTCGGTTTTGTGTACTGCCTTTTCTGCAACAATTTTCATAGCCAATGGAAAGCCAACTCTCGCTATGGCTTTTTTCAGCTCGCTTGCATTTCTAATAATTTCATACTTAGCTATCGGTATTTTATATTTCTCCAATAATGCAAAGGATTCC
>JAGHAR010000044.1 GCA_021161405.1 Candidatus Iainarchaeum sp. | reverse complement strand
GTACAACCTTAACAAAAGAATTCGAGCTATACAATATGTGTGCAGCAGAAGGAAAATACATAGCACTTGATAGCTTATTCGCAAAGATAGTAACAAGTGAGCTTAGGCCGAACATTACTTTAACGATCATTTCAGGAGGGCAAAGCAGCACAGCTGCATTAATGCCTAATAGCTGGACAACTGTTTTTGGGAATATACCAAAGCAAGGATCTGCAAGAGTTAGAATCTCAATAAATGTGCCGTCAACTGTTGAAAAAAGCTTTTCTTTCGGACTCTCTTTTAAAGCAACAATTGCTAACAATGAATTTTTCAGCTCACCAACAACACTTAACTTTACTATTACTCCATTAAATTTGAAAACCTGTCTAAGCTTCCCAGAAAAGCTATCAATAGCTAAAGAAAACAATTCCACAACAATGGAATTCGAAAACAACTGCGGCATACCAGTAGAGGTATTCTTGTGTAAGGGTGATCCAGGATGTAGCGGAGGCACGGACATAGGAAACATAGTCCTATCACAGCAAAAATTTACAATCAACGCAAATGATAGTAAATCTGTAGAAATCTTAAGAGGGGTTATTCCGGGAGCATACGATATAACAGTGCACGTCAGAAAATTAAATGGAACATGGCAAAAGACAAGAAGTTCAACGGTAATAGTGCATTCAAAGAAATACTTTGAAATAGAACCATACGAGATTAGTTTATTAGAAAAGGGAGCAAAAACAGGGCTCATCCTAAAAAATAGGATGCTTCAGGAGCAGGTGTGTGTAAAAGCAGATTACTGCGCATGGAAAGAGGCTTTTGATAATGGCAGGTTTGAGTCTGCCTCCACAGGAGCTGCTATCGGAGGTGCTGTTGCTGGTCCAATCGGAGCAATTATCGGTGGTCTGATTGGCTGGCTATTTGGTGGAAAGAGCTGCCATGACTACTACGCAACAAGCAATGTTCCAGATTACGTAATAAATCTAAGTGGCGCAGCTCCAAACAACAGACAAGATGCAACGTATACAAGTGATTTACTATCTCTAACCTTATCTGACCCAAGATTTGTTGTGAGAAGATCAACAGAAAATTCTAATCAGATATTCCAGCAGACAAGCGGTAGCGAAGATATAGGAATAACGATAGAAAACATCGGTGCAGAGGAAAAAGGAGCTGTATTTGCGGTTTTAGAGGTCAAAGCAAGAGAACACATACATGGGGATCCAAGCCATAGCAATGCAAGCTGTAGCAATATAGGTGAGGTCTTCTGCAGGAACGGAAACTTTGGCAATTACAATATAGGAGCAAATGCAAATGAAGGTAACTGCACAAACTCCTGGGAAAGAGAACACACTGAGAAGTTCCACATAAAAATAGTAACAGGCGAGGAAGAAGAAGAGATACCTCTACCTCCAGAAGTAAAGAAATGTAGTGGTGCTTTGGCTGGGACAACCGGCAAGGAAGCATTGCCTAGGATAAAGCTTAGCTGGGATTGGCAGGATATTAAAGCGGAAGAATGCGATGCAGATAATGAGAATTACATCTACTGCGATGCAACGCAGTTTAGCATTGCGTTAGTGAAAAAGCTGAAAATGCTGGATGATTGGTTAGCAGCCAATAGCTATTCCTTTGCATGTCCGAGGCCAAGGAGTAACCAACAGCAATTCGAAGAGGTAAACAATGAAACCTCGCAACACAGAGTTGCAGACAACAAGATAGGGCTTGTAAGACTCAGCCATATGGTAAAAGATAATGAGCTAACATTGTATGCAACGATTGAAAACAATAGCAGCGAAACCCAAAATGTAAGCGTGCAGATAGAACTCAGAAAAAGAATCGAGGAAGAACCAGAAATATGCACAAAACAATTAGAAGTTCCAGCCAACGACCAGATTACAGCGGAATGTAAGTTTTCCGTTGCAGCATATAATAGTACATCTTCCACATATATTGCATCTGCAAAGATTAATGCAAACAATGCTAATGCATTAGACAGTACTGTATTAACAAGAGCTATAGAGGTTATGCCAACCGAAGAGGAGCTTGATAGAGAATGTTGGCTTGATAGAACAACAGAGCTGTTGAATGGAATCCCAACCTTAGAATATTTCGTTAATCCAAATATTCCAAACAACGAAAATTCAGTAAGAGCAGAAGTAGCATGGACTCCGGAGATAAACAGCTTTGAAGAATTGCACAAGCTGCTTGTGTTTGATGTCTATTTAATGAAAGATTCTTTCAGCGAGGATTTCATGAATGATTTTGCGGAATACTACACAAACGCTTCAATTGCCTCTTCAACGTATTTCAAGGAAAAATTCGCAAATTATTTCAAGGAAGGAAAGCTAAGAATTAGGCAGAGGTTTGCCAATACGAGTGAGATTCCCTCTGCAGGAAAATACAGAGCTTATGTAAAGATAAACTTTGGTAACAGTTGGAAATTGTTCGAGAATAATGAACCAAGCGCAGAAATAGAAGTTCTACTGCAGCTTATAGACAAACCAGAGAGAGATTGGCCATTCTACTACATGCCAATAGACGGCAAACTAGGCATTAATACAGAAAACGGAAGGCAAGGTTACGGAATTAATATAACTAACGGCAGTATAAAGATCAAACAATATGAAACTGAATTTGGAAATATAAGCAACTCTAACGCGTTAAAGAACATAGACGTTGAAGAAGACATTAGCATAGAGAATCTTAATACAAATTTGGCAACATGGGGTGAAGTATTGAGAGTTGTTGCTGGAAATGAACCAAGAATCGTAAAAAAATTCAGTAGAGCAACACCGCTAATATTAAAAGTTAGCGCCAACGAAAAAGGTAAAGAAGCAGCAGCAAGATATGAGCTGCTCAAAAATCAGCAACCAATAGCAGATTCAAGGGGCATAATATTATGGACGGGAATGGGGCAATGCAGGGATTTCTCCGGAATTCCTGCCTTTGAGGCCTTTAACATGACACCAGACAGCAAAGATGAACACAATCCTAGCTATGGAATATCATGGAATGCTGAAAGCGTCCAATATACTGGCGACCTGTATCTGCGCGGTGTTTTGTTTACGCCATTAGATGCCGAATATTCTCTTAGCTCAATACATAATGCAGAATTTATAACACCTGATGCAAAAGGCAGTAAAATCCCGCTAAACGGAGTAAGCACGATGCCACTAAACAACAGTTCAGAAGCAATAGAAAGTATTGAAGCAATTTTCGATATGGTTGGAGATGAATATGTATGCGTAACAAACAACGGTGTTGAAGCTCGGTTTTGGTGGAATCCAGAAAAACTATACGAAACAAAAGGAAGCATAACAAGCATTAAAGAATTTGAATCTTCATTGGGAGAGGGAAAATGTATACAATAAATTCTGCATTCATACTCACAGAAATGGTTGCGGACTTTAGCTTAGTACTAAAGATATTCCTATTAATGACCATTATTTCATTCGTAAAAAACCATATTGGCATGGGTAAGCTCGGCATAGTAATAACAGTAGTAATAAGTTGGTTTGTTCTGTTTGATTACTGGAAATTTTTTGGAGGAATCTTTGTATTCTATCTATTGCTTGCATTTGGTACAAGCTCTTTACTAATTGACTTCTTCTTTGTTATGCCGGTGAGGCATACCTCGGCAGATCAATTAATTCCCGGTAAAGAAAGCCCAAGATGGCAGAGCCCTGTAAATACTGGTGTTGATATTGCAAAGCGTTTGGCAAGGAGGAGGTAAGATGAACTCCAGAGGGTTTATATGGATCATTCTGCTGATATTCGTATTAATAGCAATAGCGGTGCCTGTTGTTATGCACCTATTTAAGCCAGCAGATATAATACTTAGGATAATTCTAATATTCGTAATTTTCACGACTGTCAGAAGCTATCTCGGCAATGGCATTCTCTCACTTATTGTTTCTGCAATTCTCATATACTATCTTGTATTTAAATGGTGGTTTGTTTTTGCTCCGCTCTATGTGCTTTATATTCTTTTAGGCCTACAATTCTTATCTGTGATAATCTGGGGAACTTTCAGATTAGCAGGAGGTCAATAGATGGCAGACCTGATAGAGAATTTAAAAATTGTGCTTTCGCTGATATACCTTATATGGCTATATTCATGGGCAAAATCAAAACTCGGCTCAACATTAATTTCAGTAATATTCGCAATCATTGTTGTCTATCTTACTTTTTTCCAGTTTCCGGAGCTTGTTTGGGTTCCAGTTATAATTTTCTTATTTGTAACATTCGGAAAGGAATTATTTGAAAAAGCTGCACAATACGGGTGAAAAAATGGATCTATTTACATTTGTATTGGTTTTAATAATAATTTCATTAGCTGTTTGCTCGCAGCAGAACTGGATAATATTCGGAACGTTTGCTGTTCTGCTACTCACTGCCCGGTCTTTTAAAACAATTATTTTACTCTTTGTTTCATTTGCTATAATCTTTATCCTTGGAAAATCAATGATTGAATATTGGCCTGTTATTATTATCGGCCTAACCTTGCTCGCAATATTTCTCGGCTTGCAACCAGAGGAAACAAAACCAGAGCCATATCCGCCAGAACCTTTTGGAGGATTGTTTGGTGGCGGAATATGAGAATATTAACAGCTATTGTAACATTACTGCTTGCAACTGTTTTGGCATACTTATTGGGAATCATATGGCTAAGCTTAATATTCTTTGCTGCGTCTGTTTTGCTTTCAATAGTTGAAGTTGTTAGGATTGTTACCTACAAAAGTGCTAAAAAAGTAAAGCCAATCATTGAAAAAGAATTGAAAGCAGTAAAGGAAGCCTCTCCAGAGTTTGACAGTTCTGTTATAGAGGATTCTGCCAAAGAATTAGGAAAGAAAACCGGTGAGTTGTTTGCTCCTAGCACACACCAATGGAAATCCACAAACTTAGCTAAGAGAATTGT
>JAGHAR010000104.1 GCA_021161405.1 Candidatus Iainarchaeum sp. | reverse complement strand
TTTGTTAGAAAAAAATATAAAGATGGGCGTGTTGCTACTCTGTAAACTCTATGCCCAGGTCAATCGTTGGTTTTTCTTTGCTTCCTTCTTCTAAGTAAGGGAATCTTCCGCCAGCAACAACGACCATTGCCTTTACCTTGTTCTTTGGAATTGTTTCGTCAATCATTGCTCCCCAAATTATATGCGCTCCAGGATTAATTCTAGAGGCGACTGTCTCCACTATTAATTCTGCTTCTTTTAGAGTCATGTCTGTGCCGCCGACAACATTAACCAATGCGCGGTTTGCATGACTTATATCAACATCAAGCAACGGACTTGCCAATGCATTTTCTGCTGCTTCCAGAGCTCGAGTCTCGCCAGATTCTGTAGTGTGAGATTCGCCAAGACCAATCATTGCTGCCCCGCCTTTGCGGAGTATTGTCTTCAAATCTGCAAAATCTAGGTTTATTAGCCCTGGTTTGGTGACCAATTCTGTTATGCCTTTGACTGCATTAGTGAGTACTTCATCAGCAACCTTGAAAGCAGCATTTAACGGCAAGTCTGGAGCAATCTCTAGAATTTTATCGTTGGGAATTACTATAATCGTATCTGCATGCTTTCTTAGGTTTGCTAGACCCATCATTGCATTTTCCATCCTGCGCTTACCTTCAACAGTAAAGGGCAACGTAACAATTGCAACGGTTAATGCCTTGCATTCCTTTGCTATTTCTGCGATTATTGGCGCTCCGCCTGTGCCTGTGCCTCCGCCCAAACCGCAGGTAATAAATGCAAGGTCTGTCTCCTCGAGAACTTCGCGGATTTCCTCTATGGATTCTCTTGCCGCTGCTTCTCCTATCTGCGGATCAGAACCGGAACCAAGGCCTCGGGTAAGCTTTCTCCCTATTAAAAGCTTCTTGTCAGCGGGAGTAGCAAGTAAATCCTGAGCATCTGTATTAACCGCAACAGTTTCTGCTCCGACAATGCCAACCTCTGTCATTCTTGCAATTGTATTGCAGCCGCCTCCGCCAACGCCAAATACACGTATCCTTGCCTTCGCAGATTCTAGTAGCTTTGCTAATTCTTCATCGCTTCTAAAAGCTCTCCTAGTACGGCGTTTCTTTTCTTTCTGCTTCCTTTGTACAGTTCTTCTTGTTTTTCTTGCAGTAGAAGAAGCTCTTCTTAATGCACGCCTGACCAACTCTTCCAAGTCATCACCCCAAACAATAAATCAGTTATAAAAATAATGGCTCTGCATTATTTTAAAAGGATTTCGCCAAGAAAGCAAAAGAACAAAACAGAATTAAAATAATTACTCTCTAATTATTCTCACGCCCTTAACTTCTTTTGCCTGTATTATTTCAACGCCAAACTCTCTGGAAAGTTTTTTTGCTGTTTGTTCGTCCGCAATGAAAACCGCACCTGTGCTGCTTCCGCACATCCTCGCTCCTAATGCGCCTAATTTGAGGGCTTTCTCGTAAACAAACCTTCCCAAATTATCGAGCTTTCCTGTTATTTTTTCAACAAGCATTTGGTTTCGCGTCATTAAAGTTCCGATTTTTTCAATGTCTTTGTTGGAGAATGCCTCTAAACCAGCATCTGCAATCTGTTTTAGTTTATTATTTATTTCAATAGCCCAATCTTCGCTATTGACAAATGCCTCTCTAAATCTCGAAAGCTTTCCACCGCTTGCCTCGCCCCTTTCTATCGGCACAAACCACAATTTGTAAGCGTTGTTCTCAAATATATTTTCAAGGTGTAGATATTTCCCATATGGGTCATTAATGGTTTGTTTTTCCTTGCCTTTAAAATCCATAAATATTGTTCCGCCAAACACGGAAGCATATCTGTCTTGCTGTCCGGCAGTGTTGCCCATTTCAATTAACTCTGCTCTTGTTGCTCTTTCAGCCAATTCAAAATCGTTAATTTTTAATTGGAAGTATTCGCGCAACGCTGCTAAACAGGCAACACAAATTGATGAAGAGCCACCCAATCCTGTTTGAAAAGGAATTTCGCTCCAATAAGAAATCTTTATTGTATTTAAATCCTTCGCAGAGAGAACATCAGAAAGTTGTTTCAGACAAGCTCTGATGAGAATATTATCCCCAACAAGTTCTTTCCAATTTTTCTTGATTGTTTTTGGAGGGTGTTTCAACTCAATTTCAAATTTATTTGCCTCTTGCACTTCAACAAAGGCATAGAGGTCAATGGCCTGTGCAATTACCTTGCCGCCGTTCAAATCGCTCGGATTGCCAAGCAAACCAATCCTTGCCGGAGCTTTTGCAACAACTTTCATAAAGAGCTCAAAGAAAGTGCATTTAAAAAGCTTGTTAGAACATTGATGAAAAATTAGGAATTTTTTTAAAGAGAAAGACAATTATCTTTCCATGCGAGAAGGAGATAGGATCATAAAAAAAGTAATAACCGATATAAAAACTCTGAAGATTCAAGGTGCTACAAGCGTTAGAAGAGCTTCAATAGAGGCACTGCTCAAGGCAGTTAAAAAAGAGAAATTTAAAAATAGGGAAGAATTCAGGAAAAAGGTTATTGGCTGGGCAAAACAGCTTGCATATGCAAGAGCGACAGAACCTGAAACAAGGAATGCAATTGCTGAGGCAATTTCTGTGCTGAATTACGAAAGAGAATTGGATGAGCTCAAAGAAATATTTCTAAATGCCTGCAAAAGAATTAACGAGAGGCTAGACAATGCAAAGGAAAGAATTGCAATTATTGGAGCAAATCTAATTAAGAAAGCAGAAATTGTAATGACACACTGCCACAGCACAACCGTGCAAAAGGCATTGTATATTGCACATAAAAGAGGTTCTCTAAAAACAGTAATAACAACTGAAACTAGGCCGCTCTACCAGGGAAGAATTACGGCAAAAAAATTGGCAAAGATGGGAATTAAGGTAATCCACATTGTTGACAGCGCTGCCTCAAGCTATATGGCGAAAGCAGATTATTTCCTCACTGGTTGCGATGCAATACTCGCAAACGGAAGTATTGTAAATAAAATAGGCACGCGAATGATGAGCATCCTTGCAAAGAAGGAAAATGTACCGCATCTCGTATTGGCTTCAAGCTATAAATTCGATGCCGCAACCTTGTTTGGGGAAGAGATTATAGAGATAAGAAACGCGAGCGAGGTGTGGGAAACAAATATAAAGAACATAAAGATTGAAAACCCTGCTTTTGATATAACTGAATCGGAATTGATAAAAGCAATTGTCTGCGAGCTCGGAGCATTCTCACCGGAAAGTTTTGCAGTGCTTGCATATAAAGAATTCGCTCCAAAGCTCAAAAATTTAGAAAGATTGCGGAGGAGAAATTAACAAAACATCATTTAAATTCTTTTCCTTTTATATCTTTTTCTTATTGTACTGTATAGAGAGTAATTGAACAAAGCAGGTGCTTGAAATGGTTAAGAAAGCAAAGGGAAAAAGAGCAAAGACAAG
>JAGHAR010000135.1 GCA_021161405.1 Candidatus Iainarchaeum sp. | reverse complement strand
GATTGCTCCTTATGCCACAGCGGTGCTAAATGCCTTAGGCCAAGTTCCTCACATATTTTATCAAACCTCTTCCTTTGGAAATTGCTCTCTATTGCTCCGCTTACAATCGCCTCTATGTTATATTTTTCAACCGCCTCAGCGAGAGCATCTCTTAATGCTTCCTCCTCTCTTTTATTGGTTGCTTTCCTAACTATGAGCGGTTTTCCCATTGCATTTGCTTGCAGCTTTATTATCTTTTCATTTACCGGATGATAGAGCATTGAATTTTGATCAGCTATTATAGAAGTTAGGCAGCATACATTGTAGCCCATCCTCTCTGCAATTATCGTTGCAAGCATACTGTCCTTTCCACCAGAAAACAGAGCTGCTGTGTTAATTTCTTTTGCATATCTTTCAAGCCATTTTGCAATTCCCTTTGGAAAGGTTTTCCTAAGAAGCTTCATAGCGTTGCTTCCGTACTGCATGCTTTTTTTGTCTCTTATAATTGCCTTTCTTTCAATTTTTTTCAGTAGTTCAGCAAGAATTCTTTTCCTTGTTTTTATTTTATCATCAAGTTTAAGAGCGGCTTCTATTAATTTATGATCCAGATAAGGCAATCTGATTTCTATCGAATTGTGCATACTTATAACATCATCTCTATAGAGATCGTTCTCATAGATATTTCTTAACAGATGCAACGAATCTAAATCAATCTTCTCCTCTTTAAACCTTGCATAACCTGCAAAGAGCTCATCAGCTCCGAGGCCGGAGAATATTGCTTTAAAACCCCTTTTTGATGCCTCTTTGCATGCAGCATAAAGCGGCAATGCAACAGCAACCTTCATTGGATTATTTGAATTTATGAGCCTTGCTATTTTCGGAATTAAATTTAATGCTTCTTTCTTTTCTATCTTAATTACATTCAGCTTAAGTCCAAGTATTTCTGCCTGCTTTTTTGCATAGTTAAGGTCTTTTCCCGGCTTCCATTTTTTATCAACGATTGTCGCGTGGAACAATTCTATTTCTTCTTTATTTTTCAATAATTTTTTCATTATCGCAGCCATAAGTGTCGAATCTATGCCTCCGGAAAAAAGCACCGCGTTTTTATTTGTGAGCCTCTTTCTTACTGCCTCCTCTAATATTTCCATTATTTTTTTGCATGCAACATCGAATCTTTTCTCTTTCTTCTTTACAGTACTAAAAAAACTTCTTTGAATTTTTTCTATTTCTATGCTTCCATTTTTTTCTTTCACAAATAATAAGTGCCTTGGGAAGAGCAATCTGCTGCTATTTTTCCTTGTAATTATCTTTTCAACAATATTCCTTTCAGAGGCAAAGACAAAGTTTTTTTTATCGCAGCTAATAACCAATGGCTTCACTCCGAGCAGATCTCTTGCAACTATTAATTTTTTAGCCGTTAAAAATGCAAACGCAAACACACCATCTAGCAACTCAAGCTTTTTATCTAACGATTTGCAATCGCCTTTGGCATATTTTTCCAAATATTTTGCAAGCAGTTCAGCATCATTCTTTGCATCTATCTTCTCCTTCTTTGCGATATCTTTCCAGTTATAGATTTCGTGGTTAGCAACGAGTATGGAATTTTTTAATTTTATGGGTTGCTTAACAGATGAAACTATTGCATGCAAGCTATGGCCTAAAATAATGTTTCTCTCCTCAAGTAGTTTTTTCGCTTCTCTTTCTATTGAATGAAAATTTTTCCAGCTGTTGAGAAGTATTCTTCCGTTTACATACAGCCCAAAGCCATCCTTGCCTCTCGGCTTTAGTTCTTTTACTGCCTCTATAGTTCTTGTTGCAACTTCTTTATTTGCGATGCAGCCAATTATTCCGCACATAAAAAAATTCAGTAGGGGAATTAATAAAATTGGCAACCATTCGCTATACTCTAGTTTGTATTGCCTCTCTGAAAAATTCCGCCATATATCTTACGAATTTTGGCCAGACTCTGTCAAAAAGTTTTTCTCCAATTGCTTTTCTTACCTGCGTATATTTTGTGGTTAGTTCTGCTTTGATGCTAGAAGCCTGGATAGCCCTCAACAGTTTTTCGAATTCTGTTTCAGTGCTTAGCTGCATAATTTCATTCATACCGATCGCCTCTAATAAACTAATTCCTAACGATTCCAGTAGATCCACGTATCTTCTGTTGACATAATAATGAGCATCTTGCATGGCTTCCTTTGCAGCGAACCTAACAATGCTCCTAACAAATTTCTTCCTGTATCTTTTCAATTCTGGTGAAGCAATTCTTCTGCCTGTTACGATTGCTTCTGCTATTGCCTCACTATCAAAAGGCAATCTCCTCTGCTGCAATTTTTTCCTTGCAGCTATAATCCTTTGCCTCCTTAGGCCTCTTATCATTGCAGCAATTTTTTCTCTCCTTTCTTTTGTGAGTATTTTCTCGCTTGGAATTCTCGGCATATCACTAATTTATATTTTAGTGCTTATATATAAATATGCCCTATAACAACAAAACACTTGCTAAAATTTTTTATGAAATTGCAGAGCTTTTAGAGGCGCAAGGAGTTAGATGGAAGCCAAGGGCATATAGGAAAGCTGCCCAAACCTTAGAAACGATGCAAAAAGATATCGCAGAGATAGCAAAACTCGGCGAAAAAGAATTGGTCAAGCTGCCCGGAATTGGTAGAAACATTGCAAAGAAGATTATTGAATTTTTGCAGACAGGCAAGGTCAAAAAATTGGAAGAATTACGCAAAGAATTTCCGTTTGATATTGCCGGCTTCACAAGCATAGAGGGTATAGGCCCAAGGACAGCTTTACTTATTTACGAAAAACTTGGCATAAAAACAGTGGATGAATTAATAAAAGCAGCAAGAGAACACCGTTTAGCAAGGATAAAGGGCATAGGCCCTAAAACAGAGCAAGCAATAATGCAGCTTGAGCAGAAGGCACACAAACAAAGATTCTTATTGCCTTTCGCGTTGGAGATTGCAGAAGAGCTCTGCAACTATCTGCGCGGAATTCCAGAAGTTGAAGAATGCTATATTGCTGGCTCTTTGCGGAGATATAAAGAAACGATAGGAGACATTGATTTGCTTGCGGTTGCCGAAATAAATAACTGGCAAACAGTATGCGAAAAGTTTTGTAGCTATCCTAATGTTGATCATGTGCTTGGCTGTGGCAAGACAAGAGCAAGTGTTGTTCTGAGAGAGGGCATACAAGCAGATTTGCGTGTTGTGGGCAAAGAAAATACCGGCTCAGCATTGCAGTACTTAACAGGGAGCAAGCAGCACAGCATCGCTTTGCGTGTAATCGCTAAAGAAAAAAATTTGAAATTAAACGAGTATGGCGTATTCAAAGATGGCAATAAGATAGCAGGAAAAACAGAACAGGAAGTTTATTCTACTCTTGGATTGGATTATATTGAGCCGGAACTTCGCGAGAATAGGGGCGAAATAGAAGCAGCGAAGAAACATTCTTTGCCGAAGCTTGTTGAATGGGACTCTGTCAAAGCAGATCTGCAGATGCACACAACTTACAGTGATGGGGCAAACACTATAGAGGAAATGGCTATCGCAGCCATAAAACTTGGAAGAGAATTAATAGCAATAACAGACCACTCTTCTGGTTTAGCTGTTGCCCACGGGATGAATGAAAATAAAATAAGAAAGCAGTGGAAAGAAATAGATTCGCTAAATAAAAAATTTCAAAGAGAAGGGATTAATTTCAGAATTCTGAAGGGGATAGAGGCAAACATAGATAAAGATGGAAAGCTCGATGTGCCAAATTCTTTGCTCAAAGATTTTGATTTGGTAATAGCTGCAATCCACTACGGCTTCAAAGGAAGCAAGGTAATTCAAACAGCACGCTACTTAGAGGCAATAAGCAACGAATATGTAAATATAATAGCCCATCCTTCTGGTAGAAAATTGCTTGAGAAAGAGCCGATGCAGATTGACTGGCCTAAAATATTTGAAGCGTGTAAGGCCAACAATGTTATGCTTGAGATAAATGCATTTCCAAATCGTTTAGATTTAGACAGCTTTCTTGTGAAAGAAGCAATTGAAAGCGGAGTAATTCTTTCGATAGGCACAGATTCTCATAGCGTAGAGCATTTACAATTTCTTCGCTATGGTGTAGCTGTAGCCAGGAGAGGCTGGTGCGAATCAAAGCACATAATTAATAGTTGGCCAACTAAGGAAATAATGAAAGCTTTGGATAAAGGTTAGAAGCAGTAGAGAAAGCGCCCCGACCGGGAGTCGAACCCGGGTCTCGGCCTCGACAGGGCCGCATCATAGCCGTTAGACCACCGGGGCAAACTTTGAAACTTTTACAAAGTTTCATCAAATGTGCGACATTCGTTGCTTTGCAACGAAGTCCCACTT
>JAGHAR010000020.1 GCA_021161405.1 Candidatus Iainarchaeum sp. | reverse complement strand
ATTTTCTTCTGTAGAGCTCTCTTAGTTGCCTGGCTCGTCTTATGTTTTCCTCAGCAATTCTTTGTGTAGTCGTTTTTGTTTTTCTATTTCTGAGACGCATATACGTATGATGTTTTTCTCCTATATAAATGTTTCTGTGCGATGTTACTGTCAAGTTATTGTGGCTGAAATAGTTTTTCTAATTTTTCGATAAAAATTGTTCTGGCAGGCAGCACCTGAACTGTGATCAGGGTTCAGGTAAAAGACTGCCTGCCAGGAGGTCGATAAGATGCATAGGCAAACTGATCTGTTTAGCCTTCGGTCGCTCGAACCACCGACCTGTAAAAGATGTGGTTCGTATAGTATAAAAAGAGATGGGTTCTACAGAGGAACCAGAAAAAGAGTCTACAGATGCAAGCGCTGTAAATGTAGATTTGTATACAACCACTCCGATCTTGAAAAGATGCGGTTCCATAGTAGAATAGTAGCATTTGCCGTTGAACTTTACACAACAACAGGGATAAGCCTTAGGACGTTGGCAAGGAAAATGAAGGAATATTTTGGAATAAAGGTAAGCTATGAAGCTATTAGGTTATGGATACAGAGGGCAGCCAAGCGAGTGTATATTCCAAGGTTGCATAAGCTAAATGCTCGCTTCTGGTGTGTAGACGAAACAATGATAAGGGTTAATGGAAAATATGCGTGGCTTTGGGTTGTTCTAGATCCAGAAAACAAAGTAGTTATTGCGTGGCATCTGAGTAAGGTAAGAACGCTTGGCGATGCAATAACTATACTCAAAAAAGCGTTTGAAAAAACAGCCAATGTTCCATGGCAGATAATAACAGATAACTTGCCGCACTATCGCAGGGCTATTAGAAAGGTTTTCTATCGCAAAAACAAACCAGAACATTTTGTAGCTAAAACAGTAAAGAGGAACAACTATATCGAGAGGTTGTTTCGTGAAGTAAAACGTAGAACAAAATGGTTCGGTGCATTTAGAGCTTATAGCTCTATTGCAGAGTTTTTCAGGGTGTTCTTTTACTGCTACAATCACTGCAAATATCATGAAAGCTTGCATAGAACTCCGTTGGAACAGAGAACGTTACAGCAAGCAATTACTTCTCTAACCCCACTAACTTGACATTACCCTGTGCGATGTTGCTGTCAAGTTATTGTGGCTGAAATATTTTTTCTGAAATTCATTGGAATAGAGAACACCGCAGCTGGCAATTGTTTTTCTATCCTCACTAACCTGGCGTTACCTTATGCTGCCTTAGCCTTTCTTAATTTCAGCGCTAATTTCAATCTTTTCAATCCCTTTTAATGCCCTTATCCTTTCCTCAATAATTTTCTTTATTTCCTTCCAGAAGGAGTTCCATTTCTCAATGTCTATTGTTGGTGGCAGCTCAATTTCAACCTTTACATTTCCGTTGTTAAGCTTTACATTCCAGTTTAATTTAAATTCCTTCAGAATTTCATTGCTTAGAATCTCTTTGCATATCTCCTCTACTGCTTCTTTATTGCTAAATATCTTCTTTACCTTTATCTTTGCTTCTATCTCTTTGTTGGCTAAAGGATGGTTAAAATCAACCTTTACGCGGCCTCCGCTAACACTGATCACCTTCCCCTTCAAGCCGTTTGCATCTATAATCAAACCTGGGAAAGGGTTAATCTTTTGCTCGTGGAAGTTTTTAATTGGAATTATCCTAATTAGCTCATTACTCCTTAATCCGAATGCTTTCTCTGGTTTTAGCAAAAGTTTTTTTTCATTGCCTTCTTCCATTCCTTCCAATGCTTCGTCAATTCCAGCGATTATCTCATTGTTTCCAGCAATAATCTTTGCATTCTGCTTTGTAATTTCTTCATTTTCAGCGTATAGCTCGTACTCTATCTCCACATAGCTGCCTTTTTCTACCTTCTTTGGACTGCCTGCTTTTTTAGTGTTCTGCATAGCTGCTTTTTCGTAGAAAAAGATTTTAACCCTTTGTATATTTTTTAGATAGATGCAGAGCGATAAAGCAAAGCTTTTGTTTGCTGTTTTAGTTATTTTAATCTTTATAGGTTCTGCAATTGCATACGGTGTACTTGCAATTCTGGAGAGTCAAAAACCAAAGCTGGAAGAGCCGCCTCCGCTAGTGCAAACAAAGAAAATAATTCCTGGAGATTACACAGCAGACGGAATTAAATTGAGAATCGATAAAATTCTTAACCGCTACAAAATAGTTGCAAACACTGCTGAGGAAGACATTCTAGAGCTTGATTCTGCTCTCAAAGCAATTGGTTTTAACGTTTATAACTCTCGCTATGCGGAAATATCTGGAGGAAAACTAACCTATATTGCTGATTTATTGCCAAGTTCTGAGATAAAGCTGGAGGATGCATATTCCAAAATTCAAGACCTTAATTTGTTTGAGGGAATCCAACTATTTAAATTCGCAACTGCCGAGCTGTTAGACAAGAATGCAATGCTTCACCTTAACAAGGATGCAAATATAGTTTATCCGATATCCAAGCTGATTAAGAGCTCTCTGATAGAAGCAATAGTTAGCCCCTCTACTGAAGAGCAGGATATAATATATGCTACGATCAATGCAACTGTTGCAGAGCAGGGATTTATTGTAATTGCTTTCGAGGAGAAGAACGAAACAGCCCAGCCAAAAGAACATAGCTTAGAGCAGGAATTTACAATCTCTGAGCTTGAGGATAAGCTGTTCCTCACAGGAATTGCTGATTACAAATATGCTGAATATTTCGCAAATTTAAAGCAGGATATTGTTAAAAGCGAGGTAATTGAAGATGCAAACGTAATAACAAGTTTTAGTGATGCGATTAGTATTGATATAAATTCAGGCAATTTTAGCGAGAAAGACATAAACGATCTGAAATTAGAGCTTTCAACTTTAGCAAATGTAAAAAGCGCAGATGTAGATGTGCTTGGTGGAATAACAACACTGACAATAAAATTCAACAATGGAATTTCCAGCAATGAATACAAAACTTTGATCAATGAAATTAAAGGAATTCTAAACAAACATCTTTCAATAGAGCAGTACACTCTCCATGGAGCAACAGGCAGCATTAATATTGCTGTCCTGCTTAAAGATGAAGAACTCTCCAATGAAGCTGCTGACTATCTTTTAAATATTCTCGGAGAAAGATTGCAAAATTTAGAGATTAAACAGTATGGAAAAATTTCAGCAGATAAACTTAGTGCAAATAGCAAGGATTTTATTATAGAGGATGGCTACTTTTTGGCACAACTAAAGCCCGGCCATAAAAAGAACGAGAAAGTAAAGCTAAAGCTGGATTTCTATACGCAGCGCAACAAAGTAATCTTCGTCAACGCTACTGAAATAGAATAAATTAGAATAACCAATTTAGCGCGCTTTTGTGCTAGTATTCCTCTCCCTTGAGTTCAATTATTGCAGCAGCAATATCGTTTTTGTTTTTCTTCAATGCAGCAATTGCTTTTTTGCGGGAAACATTTGTTTGCTCCATAACAAGTTTTATATCCTCCTCGCTAATCTTTTCCTCCTCCTTTGGATTGCCCATTATCGTATATGTCTTCTGTCCCTGAAAATCAACAACATTGATTTGCGGCTCCTCAATTATAATTTCCTTGTCTTCCAGTTCAATAATTACTCTCTTTGCATCTAGCTCTGTGCTTTTAATGCCTAACTTTGACATCATTCTGTTTATCTGTTTCGGATCCAAATTCCTGAGATTTATCATAGCTATCAAATAATAAGAGAAGCGTAATGCTTTTATATTCGCCATTTTTTATTTTAATATGGAGAAAGTATTCTCTAGCCTAAAACAGGTGGAAAGTGCAAAGATCCCTCTAAGCGAGAAGCGGAGGGAAATTTTAAACGAATACTTTTCAAAAGGAGGGATAATAAGGCTTAGGTTGAATTCCGATAGGGCAGTTTTGCTTTATCCAACAAAGGCAACAATTTCTCATAGACAGAGAAGAATTAAAGAGCAATTAGCTGAATTAGAAGCCAAAAAACGCCTCTGGAAGTCAAAGCTTGTTGAAGCGGAAAGCTATCACCTTATAAACAATATTAAAAAATTCAAAGAAATTGTCTATTGGAAGCATTTGGCCAAATTCCTTCTGGATCCTGAATATAGAAAATTAGCCAAGACGGTTAATTTGCCTTCCCATCTAATTGCTGATAAAAGATGGCACTCAATGATAAGGAGCTTTGTGGAGAATCCTGACTATAGAAAAAAATTGGCCGAAACTATAGAACAGTCTATAGTGTACAAAAAGGACAAGCGCATAGGAAAGTTTGCAGATGTTATTGTTGAATTCAGAAAAGATTCCAGTACTAAAAAGTTAGCAGAGGTACAGATGCAGATTGAAGAGCTCAGAAAAGAACTTGAAATTTTGAATGAGCTTTCTTCTTGGGCTAACGAATAATTAAACTATAACTGTTTTTGCCTTTTTATGCTATCATCGGCAAATAGCTCTTTCAAAAAGCTTAAGTGTTAGCAGAGAGAGATTATTATGGAGGTGTTTTTATGAGCATGCCTATAAAGAAATTTTCTGCAGGAGCTATAAGCGTTGCAATATGGCAGAATTCCTCCGCTAACGGCGAGTATTACACAGTTACAATGGAAAGGCGCTATCTAAAGGATGAGGAATGGCAGTCCTCAAACACATTAAGGCTAAACGACATCCCAAAAGCATGCCTTGCTCTGCAGAAGGCATACGAGTTCCTAGTGCTAAAAGAAAGAGAGCCAGCAAGCGAAGCAGAGACAGCAAAAGAAACAGAGTAAAATAATAGCGGAGTGCTATGTATTAATTTTTTCGTGTTTAATTTAGTTATGCAAATGAAGAACGCAGAACAAATAGCGGAAATAGTGCTAAAGGCAAATGGTTATGTAGAATTAAATAAATTGCAAAAGGAGATAATTGAAAGGAATTTAATTGATAGAAGTTTGGTTGTTAGTGCTCCTACTGCGAGCGGAAAAACACTTATTGCGGAACTTTTTATCCTCAATACTTTCTTCAACAAAAGAAAAAAAGCAATATATATCTGCCCTCTACGTGCTTTAGCAAGCGAGCACTTTAGGGATTTCAAAAGAAAGTATAGGAAGTACGGTATAAAAATTGCTATAAGCACCGGAGACTTTGATTCCAGCTCAAGATATCTGAGCAATTACGATGTTATCTTCCTAACCTATGAAAAACTGGATTCTTTACAGAGGCACAATGCTTCCTGGCTTCACGATGTTGCAT
>JAGHAR010000023.1 GCA_021161405.1 Candidatus Iainarchaeum sp. | reverse complement strand
TTTGTTTAATTCTTTGCAAAGTTTTTTTATTGCAAGGTTTGTTAGTTCTATCTGTTTCGGCATAACTATTCTTTTGCCTTTAAGTATTTTAACATAAACTTTAGCAATGATGGATGCTTAATTAGCTTCCTTGTAATTATACTTATTGTTTTTGCTACGTTTGCATCCGCAAGTGTGAGAATATCTTCTCCATTCAAATTCTTTGCTAAAATCTCAAAGTCATCATCTTTCATTCTTTCCACCATATGTCTTATTTTCAGTATTCTCTCCAGAGCTTTGCCACGTATAGCCCACCATTTTTTGTTGTATTCATCTAAAAAAGAATCACTATAATTCTCTTTTCTGATAGCTTCGGTTATAACCTCGCTTGCGATAATCGCTGCTTCCATAGCCAATGCAATTCCTCCGCCGTGAATTGGATTAACCTGATGAGCAGCATCTCCAACAACAACAAGATTATCGGCAGTCATTTTTTTGAGGAGACCTCCAACAGGAATTCCTCCTGCATTAGCCTCTATAATTGAACCGCTGCTTAGTTCTTCTCTATTCCGTATAAAACTATCAAGATAACTTTTTGCGGTTCTGCTTTCATAGCCGGCAATGCCTACACCAACATTAGCATAATGTTTTCCTTTTGGAAAAACCCATACATAGCCGCGCGGAGCAATCTTATTGCCGAAGTAGAGATGTAACAATTCAGGATCCTCAATCTTTATATTCGCCATCTCATACTGGAAGCCAGAATCCACATCTTTTAGGTTGTTTGTGGTATCTAGGCCAAGCTTCCTTGCGGTTAAGCTTTCTATTCCATCGCAGGCAGCCACAATTTTTGTTCTTATTTTTTTCTCTTCGTCAAATTCCTTGATCTTTGCAATGATCTCTTTTTCCTTTCTTTCAAAATCGTACGCTTCTGTTTTTGCCTTTATTGTTGCTCCTTTTTTTGCTGCCTCCCTTGCGAGATCTTTTTCGAATATCTTTCTTTCTAGGATATAGCCAACCACTTTTCCATAATCAATTTCAACAAATTCTCCGCTTGGAGAATATAGCTTGGCACCTCTAATCTTTTGTACAGCCCATTCTTTTTTTGGTTTTAGCTTTGCTCTTTTAAAACCATCTAAGCTTAGGCCCTCAGCGCATCTCTTTGGAGCGCCTATCTCTTGCTTTTTATCTATTGCCAATACATTTACTCCTTCCGTTGCAAGCTCTTTTGCTAGAGTTAGGCCTGCTGGCCCTGCTCCTACAATTAAAACATCGTAACTTTCCATTGTCTCACCTTTTTATCTGCATTGCTCCAACAGGGCACATTAGTACGCATGCCTTACATTCTATGCATTTCTTTTTGTCTATCTTTATCTTTTCTCCCTCAAGTACAATTGCTTGTTTTGGGCAGACCCCTACGCAAGCTCCGCAGTGCAAACATTTTTCAGGGATATTTATAGCGGGCATGATTTATTTCTTTTTGAAAAAATTTTAAATGGCTTTCCTGTAGAATTCCCTCACTTCTTTTGCATCATGTATTAATGTTATTAAAGATGTAAGATATTCTTGACCGCCCAGAATAGTTTTTCTCGGAAGCAGAATTATGAACGCATGAAAATCATTGTCAGCAACAGCATCATAATAAAGAAGGTTGTAGTCTATCCCTTCCTTAGCAAGCCTTTTGAGAGCTTTTCTCAAAATTTTAGCAATTCCTCTTATTTCCTCATCTTTAATCTCGCTAAATTTAGCAAAATGTCTTTTTGGAATAATAGCCAATTCATACTCTACTCTTGAAGCTTTTGGAGCGATTGCTTTCGCATAGCTATTTTCAAAAACAGTTACCTCTTCTTTAAGCTGCTCGCACACAGGACATTTGCCTGTTCTTTCCTTAAATTTGTTAAAATTCTTTTGTATTGCAGCAATAACTTCTGGCACAAACTTAAATGCCAATAGTTGTGAATGCTCGTGCTGCAATGATGCTCCTGCTAATCTACCAGAATTCTTCAGCAAGGCAGCAAATTTTATATGCGGTTGTTTTTCCGCTTCTGCTTTCCTTTCCAAGGCAAATTTTATAGCTAGCGTTAATTCATCTACACTAAAATTCGCAAACCTCTTGTTATGCTCTCTATGCTCAATTATAACCTCGTGTATTCCATCCTCCTCATCTATTACAGGAAATTTATTCTTTACAGCCCTTAGCAGCCATTTGCCATTATTGGAAATTCTCGCTAATTCAGTGCTTGTTTCGCTTTCATTTCCTGGGCAGAAAGGGCATTTATTGCTTTTCTTTTTTCCGTTGTCATGAGGCCTTTTTGCTCTGTGTGGAGCCATCAACACTTCTATTGGCAAGAATCTATGCCTAAAATAATTCTTCGGTTTTATTTGCATAGCAATCTTTAAATATTGGAAAATATATAAAAATACAAATTCAATTGTGTGGTTGATTTTGATGGAGGATTATCTCAAAGAACTTTTGGAGAAGGTTAAGGGTGCAAAAGAAAAACAGACAGAGAGCAAACAAAAAGCAAAGATTCCTGAAGCAGATATTACAGCAAAAAGAGAACAAAAAAAGGTTAAGATAGCTGCCTCTGCAGAGGAATTGGCTGAAGTAGCAAAAGAGAAAGAGCAACAAATTTTAGAGCCAAAGATACAGGAAATAAAACCAGTAGAGGGAAAAGGCCAAGTGGAAAAAGAACTGGAAAAAGCAGAGAAAACATTGGTTGCAAGCTACGGAAAGGTAAAGATTTACAAGCTTCCGGATAAGCCAATGTATTATTATGTTGTGCCTGTGCCTAGGCCGACAAAGGCGGAGCGAAGTGTAATTAACATTCTGAAAGAAGCAGCTACAAGGCTAATTGCTATTGAGCCGTATCAAATTCGCGATCCTGAGCAGAGGAGAATTGTCTACAAGCAGAAGATACTGGATATTATAAAAGCAGCTCCAGAGCTGCAAATCCCAAGAGGAAAGGAAGAATTTTATGCAGAAGCTGTTGTTAGGGAGATGGTTGGTTATGGCCTAATAGATCCTCTCATACAGGATGACCGGCTTGAGGAGATTATGGTTATTGGACCAAGAAAGCCGGTATATGTATTCCATCGCGAATACGAGATGATGATCTCAAACATTGAATTCTATTCAGAGGACGAAATCCAGGATTTGATAAACAGAATCGCTAGAGAGGTTGGCAGAAGAGTAGATTTAAGCAGCCCGTTGCTTGATGCAAGGTTGCCCGATGGCAGCAGGGTAAATGCAACAATTCCTCCTGCTTCAGTTGCTGGAAGCACTTTAACAATTAGAAAGTTTAGGAAAGATCCCTATTCAATAATAGATCTCATAAATCTTGGCACTTTAAGTGAGGAGCTTGCTGCCTTCTTATGGTTAGCTGTAGAAGGGATGCAGACAAAACCAGCTAATATTTTAATTGCAGGCGGCACTGGCTCTGGTAAAACAACAACATTAAATGTATTAGCAAGCTTTGTTCCATCTACAGAAAGGGTAATTACAATCGAGGATACAGCAGAGCTTAACCTGCCTCTAGAGCATTGGATAAGACTCGAGGCGAGACCTCCTGGTTTAGAAGGCAAAGGAGAGATAACGCTAGACATTTTAACAAAGAACGCTCTAAGAATGCGCCCAGATAGAATAATTGTTGGCGAGGTAAGGCATGCTGAGGCATTCACTCTATTCACAGCATTGAACACAGGCCATGATGGTTGTTTTGGAACAATCCATGCAAACTCTCCACAGGAAACAATAGTTAGAATTGTTTCTCCTCCAATGAATGTTCCTGAGATTATGTTGAGCGGTTTGGATTTTATCATTGTACAGCACAGGTTGCATGATAGGAAGAAAGGGACAATAAGGCGCTTTACAGAGGTTGCAGAGATAAGCGGTGTTTTGGAAGGGAAGGCACAGACACAGACAATATACGAGAGGGATCCTGTAAACGACACTATTGTAAGAACAAAAGTTCCGAGTAGATATCTTGCAAAGCTTGCAAGGTATACTGGCTTATCAAAGAAGAGGTTGCAGGAAGAGATAAATGAAAGGGAAGCATTCTTAAAGAAATTAATGAAAGAAAACGTAAGAGAGATTAGAGAAGTAGCCAGAAGATGTGAAGAATTTTTGGCTTCAAGAAGCATAGGGGAGGAATAAATTGCCAGAGAAAAGAGAGGAGGATTACAGGAAGGTTGAGGAAATCGTTAGGAAGATAAAACAACGCTATAAGAGGGAAGGAATTCCAACAGAGGCTGTTGGTGGAGAACTCTCTGAGCTAAGAGATATAATTGCAGAAGGAAAAGCTCCAAGGCTGGAACTTTCCAGCGTTGAAAACTTGCGCTATCATCACTCTCCTCTTATAAAAACCATCGGCAACATCTATCTTAGATTGGGCTCTATAGGAAAGCTAATCAATAACTTTCTTCGCAGCTTTAATCTCACGAAACAACTGGCAGAGAATTTATATGCTGCCAATATGCGCTTTTCAGTGGCGCAGTATTTAGCAATAACAACAACAGTTTCCTTTCTCGTTGCTATTGTTTCTTTTGTTGCTTCCTTTGCCTTTTTTACACTTCTAAATCTATATCCACATCTCATATTTCTTTTTTCAATAATTGTTGCCTTCTTTGCATTTGTGTTTAGTTCCATAATAATTCTGCTAATTCCAAAGAGAAATGCAATGATAAGAGGGGAGCTAATAAGCAGAGAATTGCCGTTTGCTCTGCGCCATATGGCAACTGAGCTAAAGGCAGGAATCGGTTTGTACAAAACACTACAATCGATAGCTACTTCTGGCTACGGTGTTTTGAGTGAGGAAGTTGCAAAAACATTAAGAGAGGTGGAAGAAGGAACAGCAATGGAAGATGCATTACGCAACCTCGGAAACAGAAGCAGAAGCAATGCATTGAAGAATGCTGTTTCGCATATAATTCGAGCTCTGAAAACAGGAGGCAATCTCTCAAACATTATGCACGAAATTGCAGAGGATGTCTCATTTGAATTGTTGATGAAGATACGTGCCTTTAGCGAAAAGCTGAATTTCTTTGGCGTAATTTACATCTTTATAGCTATTGTTGTACCGACTATGATAGGTGTTCTTTCTGGCATAAGAAATTCTCCCTTAGCTTATAGCGGCATTGCTCTTTTTGAATCTTTGCCTTTGTCTCCAGAATTTGTTGCTGTAATATTTTTGGTAGCGTTGCCAGCAATATTAATTTTATTGTTATTCTATCTAAAGCTTGCTCAACCGAGGGTATAACATGAAAGAAGAAAAAATAAAAGATAACATGCTGCAGAAATATTCTGAAAATTTGAGAGGAGCAGGCATCCGTGTTCCTGCTTTGCTTTGGATTTTAATAGCTTTAGCTGCTGTTATTGCCTCTGCTCTAATTTCTTTTGGAATAATTACAAGTGCTGACTTGCCTATAAACCCGTTAATTCTTTCAATTCTCATAGCTTTACTTGTGGCAGATGTTATGTTAGCGTTTCCTATCTACATTTCAAAAAAAAGAATTGCTCAGATGGAGGCAGCTCTGCCAACAGCACTTAAACAAATTGCTGACAGCTTGAAAGCAGGCGCAACCTATGAGTTTGCATTGAGAGACGCAACTCAGGCTGACTTTGGGCCTCTAACAAAAGAGCTAAAATTAAGTTTAAGGAAGCTAGAAGAAGGAGCAAACCTACAGGATTCACTTAGGCACCTCTATGACAACATTGATTCTAGGTTAATTAAGAGAGCTGTTGCAATTATAATTGACGCAATAAAATCCGGAGCGCCATTAGCAGATATACTTGAAGATATTGCTGACGATATAAGAGCAATGCATCAAGTTGCAATCGAAAGAAGAGCAAGAACACTAATGCAGGTTTTATTCATCGCCACAGCAGGAGCCATAGTTGCGCCTGCAATTTTAGGAATTATATCTACAATAGTGCATCTATTTGCAAAGGTTAGCCAGGGCGTAGGAATTATTCCGAAAGAGGTTATCAAGCAATCAATAGCTTCAATGTCTGTTGTGGAATTTTTTATACAGCTATATCTTATAATTCAGATAGTTATCAGCTCTGCCATGATCTCTCTGATGAGAGAAGGAA
>JAGHAR010000105.1 GCA_021161405.1 Candidatus Iainarchaeum sp. | reverse complement strand
TCTTCAACAATACACGCTAATGTAGATGCAAATACAGGGAATTTCTCCGTAAATATTAGCGCAGACAGCGAAGGAAATTTCACAATAGATGCAAATAAAATTGCTCCAAACGGAATTAACTTTAAGGAGAGCATAGTGCTAACTGTAAATGCACCACAGCAACAAACAGGCGGCTTTGTTGGCGGTGGAGGAGGAGGCACTCCAAGAAGGACATGCTCTCGCTTAGGAGGATATGTGTGCAGTGAGAATGAAATATGTAACGGAGAGCTATTAGATGCTGTCGATGTAGAAATATGTTGCAGTGTTGCTTGCGTACCAAAAACAACAGCAGAACAAGAAACAACACCTCAAAAGAAGGAGGAAAAAACAAACCTATGCGAGAATATCAACTGCAACGACAACAATCCGTGTACCGGTGATAGGTGCGTAGAAGGAGTCTGTCGGCATGTGCCAATAGACAATATAAAATGTACACTAAATGGAAAACCAGGCATATGCAAAGAAGGAAGATGTATAGCTGTAACATCTGCCAAAGAAACAACAACAGCACCAACTGGGTTGTTTGCCGCGGCAAACACAGGGCTTGTAGCAGGAGTAGGAATTGTAGTAGCAATTGTCATCGGAGCCGTAGCTTATTTCATCTACTTCAGGAGAAGGTAGCATCGCTTTTTGTTTTTAAGAAAGATTTTAATAAAAGAAATGACTAATTATAAGCATGCGCAAAATAGATTGGTACGATGAGTTTGTAAATAGAAACTATAGGCCAAAAAAGAGAGAAATAGTTGCTCTATTCAGATACGGAGCAACAGGAATTAGCAGCAAGGAAGCTGTTGGCAGAATTGCCTCAGAAAGTAGTGTGGGAACATGGACTACTTTGCCAGGAATGCCTGTAAAGCAGATTAACAAATTGAAGGCAATTGCTTTTTGGTACAACAAAGAATTTGCTAAAATTGCTTATCCTCTTGAATTGTGGGAAAGAGGCAGTATTCCTCAACTAATGACAGGCATAGCTGGAAACATATTCGGAATGAAAGCTCTGAAAAATTTAAGGTTGATTGATGCTTCCTTGCCAAGAGAGTATCTAAAAGAATTTAAGGGAGCTGTATACGGCAAGGAAGCGATTAAAAAAATTTTCAAAAAGAGAAAAGGGCCGATAACAGCAACAGTAATAAAGCCGAAGCTTGGCTATACCGCAGAGCAGCACGCAAAATTGGCCTATGAAATTTATCTGGGCGGCATTGACTGCGTGAAGGATGATGAAAATTTAACTGATCTGAAATTTAACCGCTTTAATAAGAGGGTAGAGCTAGTTGCGAAAGCAAGAGATAAGGCAGAGAAAGAAACAAAGGAAATTAAAGATGCGTTCATAAATGTAACTGCTCCCAATCTTAAGGAATTAGAAAGAAGAATAAGATTAGTGCATGATTTCGGTTTCAGATATTTTATGATAGATGTTGTTATTAGCGGATTTACAGCTGTGCAGACAGCAGCGGAATTAGCAAAGGATTACAAAATGGCAATTCATGCGCATAGAGCGATGCATGCTGCATTTACTCGGAGCAATAAACACGGTATAAGTATGCTCTTCTTAGCTAAGCTGTTCAGAATTATTGGTGTAGACAATATACACATAGGCACGATAGTTGGCAAGATGGCTGGCAGCGAAAATGAAATTATCGCAATGAAAGAAATGCTGTTAAGCAAAAAGGTTAAGGGAATTCCAAAGCTTAGATTGGAGCAGAATTTTTACCATATAAGGCCAATTCTTCCGGTTGCCTCTGGCGGCCTGCATCCGGGAATACTACCTGTGTTATTCGATGCATTTGGTACAACGGATATAGCAATTCAAGTAGGGGGCGGCGTGCTAGGACATCCGCAGGGAGCAGAAGCAGGCGCCAAAGCTGTTTGCCAGGCAATAGAAGCATATCATAGAGGGATTAAGCTTGAAGAGTATGCGAAGAAACATAAAGAGCTTAGAGAAGCTCTGGAGAAATGGGGGACATTGCGTCCGATGTAAAATTTTAGAGGTGTCCTCTGGCTTTTTCAGCAGCAATAATTCTTTTGATTGCAATTGCATAGGCAGAGCTTCTCATATCGAAATCTTTTTGCTTGCTGTACAAGGCAAATGTTTTCATGAATGCACTGCGCATCTTACTTTCAAAAGTGTTTAGAATATATTCTTCAGGAAGTATATTGCCTGCTCTGTTCTGGGCCCATTCGCAATAGCTTGCTACTACTCCACCAGCATTTGCTAAAATATCCGGAATTACGTCAATTCCTCTTTCGTGCAATACGCTGTCTGCATCCGCAGTTACCGGGCCATTAGCTAATTCCAAAATATATTTTGCTTTTATTCTATCTGCATTTGCCAAAGTTATTTGATTCTCTATTGCTGCCAAAATTAGCACATCTGTTTCTAGCTCGAGCAGTTCTTTGTTTGAGATTTTGGTTGCGCCTTCGTAATTCACAACCGCTCCTGTACTCTGCTTTACATCAATAACATCTGCAATATTTAAACCATCTTGCAGCAAAATTCCTCCTTTGCTATCGCTCACAGCAATGATTTTGTAATTTGGAAAAAGCATCTTTGCAATGTTCATTCCAGCATTCCCAAAGCCCTGAATTACAACCTCTATTGTTTTCTTCTTTGGCTTAACATGCTTGAGGAATTCTTCCAGAATTATTTTTCCTCCTCTAGAGGTTGCATCCCCTCTCAACGGAGAGCCACCTAAAATTAATGGCTTTCCAGTTATCATGGCCGGCTCATGCTTACCTTTTAGCTTTTCGAATTCATCCAGCATATAGGCCATTATCTTCGGGTTTGTGTAAACATCCGGAGCAGGGATATCTTTATCCTGGCCAAGATATTTGTAAAATGCTCTTATATAAGCCCTGCTAAGCTGTTGTAGCTCTTCCTCGGAGAGTTTCTTTGGGTCAATTCTAACACCGCCTTTTGCTCCTCCATAAGGCAGTTCCATCAGCGAATTTTTTAAACTCATCCAAAACGCGAGTGCCTTTACCTCCTCTTCAGAAACCTTGCTATGGAATCTTATGCCTCCTTTGCCTGGGCCTAGAGCGTTATTGTGTATTATCCTCCACGCATCGTACTTGTTTCCGTTTACATCAAGTTTTGCATGGTGTACTGCTTTGTAGCTTAGCAATAGTTTCATTTCCCTATTTGATAAATTCAAAAAATCAGAAATTTTTTCCAAATTTTTCTCTATACTGGCTAAGATGCTCATTAAATCCACCACCAATATTTATCTAAGAAATTATCTTAAAAGGCTTCCCAATATATTTTCTTCATTC
>JAGHAR010000026.1 GCA_021161405.1 Candidatus Iainarchaeum sp. | reverse complement strand
GAACCCACGACCCCCTGCTTACAAGGCAGGTGCTCTAACCGCTGAGCTACGGAGGCGTCGCATTGCACTATTTGTTTTCAATGTTTCCTCTCAGAATTTCTTACAATATAAAATAGCTTTGGTAGTTTTTATAAATTATCCTTCTCCTCCATAAATTTCGGCATATTTGGCAGCTGTGGCTATAAGCTTTGCCTCTTCGATCCTTTTTTCCATTTTCGTGGATTCTTCCAGCTTTTTTAGCCTATAGTTACCAAACTCCTTGAGCAGGTTATCCAATTCAGCAATAAAGATTTCTCTGTTGAATTCAAATTCAATATCTGCAAGCTCTTCCGAATTTATTTTTCTTTTATCTATTCCTTCTATAATTTCTTTTGCTTTTGATATGTTTGCAAGCTCTTCTTTTTTCAGTGTTAGGATGAGATATGCCTCTCTATTTATTTGTGCAACTGTATCTGCTGCTATATATAAAGCTAAAATTTTAGATATCTCCTCTTTTGCAACGCACTTTTTATTTTGGAAAATTTTTTTCCTCTTGTTTATCCATTCAATATCAGAATTCAGAGAGTTAACAAATTTGCTATTCAGTAGTTTCATTTCCGTGTTCTCTTCCGGCAGAAATTCTATACGCCAATTAATGCTATCAATTTCTTGTAGAAGATTTTTGGCAACGTTAGTATTTTCTTTGTTGCACGGTTTCCAGCTAACACTAATTACAGCCGCACATACTAAGAACACTAGCAAAACTAAAATGAATTCAATCGCTTTTCTGTTTTTTAATTTTGTTTGCATTTTCCACACCGAGCATTGCCTTTTCTCTGAACTCTTCTATATTTGTAAAGGTTTCGGAGCAACCTTCCTTTAACAGCAAAACTCCCTGCGCGGCTACTCCCAACTTCCTTAAAGCGTTGAATGCTAAATTAAGTTCATTGTAACATGCAACACCCAACGCTGCTTTTGGTTTAATCTTTTTAATTATTTTTATTACCATGCTACCTCCCGGAACTACGAAGATATCTTTGTAACCTATCTCTTTAGATATCCTTATCAATTCAGCAATTTGACAGGCACCACAGCCCTTGCATTCTAAACCAAATTTTCCATATTTTCCCTTACACTTATTCTGCTTTCTTATACAATGCGGTAGAAATACAGCTCTTTTCTCGAGAGGGGTTTCTCTAAATGCAAGCTCGTTTAATTTGTTTCTGAATTCTATGTGAGTGTATTTTGTCCATCTTTCATTTAGGCCAAGTTTTTGTGCAACTACCTGTGTAGCTTCTGATATGTCTAAGTTGGTTGTTACATCCAAAAATTCAGCAACCGCTCTTTTTATTCTGTCTGCCATATTCACCTTATTCCCTTCTTTCATTGTATAACTTGACTGCCCTTTTTATTGCTTTTTTCGCTGCCTTAGAGTTTCTCCAGCCGATTACCTCTGTTTTTATTCCTTGCAATTCTTTGTAATGTTTGAAGAATAACTCTATCTCCTTGAGTAGTGCTTTGTCGACATCTTTTATATCTTTAATGTTCGCGGCATGCGGATCGTTAACAGGAACAGCCAAAATTTTAACATCGCTAACTCCGGAGTCATTCATCTCTAATACTGCTATTGGCCGACATTCAATTATGCAGCCAGCAAATGTTGGCTGCTCTATTATTACGAGTACATCTAGAGCGTCTCCATCATCCCACTTTGTTTGCGGAACAATTCCGTATTCTGTAGAATAGATAAACGGCGAATACAATACGCGGTTTAATTTAAATGCACCTGTGTTTTCGTCAATTTCATATTTATTGCGGGAACCTTTTGGAATCTCGATTATTACATTAATTTCCTCGGGTATTTTTCTGCCAGGAGGAATTTCTTTAAACATGTTGAAAACCATGTTAACACCTATCTTTACATTACTTCTTACATATTTTGTATATTTCAATTTTTCTTTTTTTGCCTTTTATTGTTTCTATGCCCGTGCCGAGAAATGTTGCACCTTTGATTTTTCTTATTAAATGAACCGAAGCTCTATTTTCGCATATAGTCTTATAGTAGAGCTCCTTGAGAGGTGTGTTGGAAAAGAGATACTGCAAAATAGCTCGCAGAGCTTCCCTTCCGTATCCTTTATTTTGTTCGCTCTTGGAAATTATTATTCCTATTTCGCCGGTTCGTTGCGTTTTATCCAAAAACTTCACGTTGATTGAGCCGATGGGTTGCTTGCGCAGGTTTAGTATGGTAAATATTTTTTGGTTATCGTTGCAATAGACCGCAGATAGTTTTTTTCTCCATTGCTTCTCACCGAGGTAATTGGCACGCATAAACCTAATGTTGTTCTTTGCAAAAATTTTTGTGTAGGCCTTAGCATCATACAGGAACGCTTGTCTAATGTTTAATCGCCTTGTTTTTATGTTGATTTCTCTGTTGGGGCATGTGGGATCGGGCAGTTCCAATTTTCCGCATAGGTTATAACTATTTGCGGTACAGCCGCCCATACAATTAATAAAAAACCCGCATTTGAGGCATGTGCTGTCTGGATGTTTTTTTAGATTTTTTCTTTTGGCTGTAATAGCTTTCCATATTTCTGTGATTCTTTTTCCGTACGTCCATTTTACAATCCAGAAACATTTATCTCTCAGAAATACACATGGTGTAACCCAACCGTTTGGCAATATATGAATCTTTGTCTTGCATGCTCTACAACCCGCAAAGAGAGCCCGTTCTTTTACATTTTTACATTTCTCTCCATAGGACTCTTCATAAACTACCTTTGCATCGTAGCGTGTTGCTACCGCTTCTATCTGTTTTTTAAAATTTTTTCTTTCTTCAGCGTTAAGTTTTAGAATGTCATAGTTGTACAACCCTCTCCCAGCAGGTTGTAAGTCAAAAATTCCATATACTGAAGGATAATTTTTCCATTTTCTAATAGCTTTTTCCACTTCATCCATGTTTAATTTTGTTAATGCAGTGCTG
>JAGHAR010000075.1 GCA_021161405.1 Candidatus Iainarchaeum sp. | reverse complement strand
GCATTTTGGACATATTTCTTCCATACTATGTATGCACCTCCTTTCTTTCGTTTAGTATTGTCAATATTCTTGCAATGTATCTCCTCAAAGTTCTTATTCTGCCGGGATTCTCCGGCCTTGTTCCAGAAGCAATCTGGGCTTTCTCTTTTTTTAGCTCTGCTCTTGCTTCATTTAGATAATTCTCCAATTCTTCGGTGCTCATTTCTCTAAGTTCTTTGTTCTTTAGAATTTTGACGGTCATTTTTTATCCTCCTTTTCTTTCTTACTCTTTTTATCTTTCGTTGTTTTCTTCTCTTTCTTGGTCTTCTGCTCTTTCTTCTCCTCGGTTTTCTTTTCTCCTTTGGACTCCTTTGTTTTTCCTTCTTTGCTCTTTTTCTCTTCCTCAGCTTTCTCTTTCTTTTCTTCAGCGGTTTTCTCCATAGCTTCTAATTTTTCTTTTGCTATCTCTGCAATGTTTACTTTGTCCGGGAATACTACTTCTGGTCTAATTATTCTCAACTTAATTCCGATTGCGCCTACTTTTGGATAAGCTGTACTTTTGGCATAATCTACAAGTTTTGTTTGATCGCCAACCTTTTTCATATAGCCATACGCCAATCTATATTTTCTCTTTCTACCGCTTTTTCCAGCTAATTTTCCCTTTAGTATCAATTCTACTCCTTGCGCTCCTGCTTCTATTATATCCTGCACTGTTCTGTATGCCACGCTTTTCCAAGAATATCCTCTCTCAATAAGTGTTGCTATCTTATCTGCCATTGTTTGTGCATCTAACGCTGGATTTGGAATTTCCATAATTTCTATCTGCGGATTTTCAATTCCGAATTTTTTAGCGACTTCCTCTGTTATTCTCTCTATATTTTTACCTCCTTTTCCTATTGCTAATCCAGGTCTGCTTACATGCAGCACTATCCTTGTTACCATGGGTGTCTTTAAGATATCCGCCTTTGAGAAGCCAGCTTTTCCTAATTCTTTCTTCAGATATTCCTCTATTTGCGCTTTCTTGAATCCTTGCTCAATGAATTCTCTCTCTATCATGCTCTCAGCTCCCTAGCAATCAATTCAATATGGGTTGATTTTTTTCTATATATTTTCCCAGCAATTCTTCCTTTCGGCTGCGCTGCAAACCTCCTAAAGCCAGTGCTGGCAAAGGCGTGTACTATCATTAAATTATCTGGATCAAGACCTTTATTCTCAGCGTTTGCCTTCAAATTTTGCATTAATTCGAGCATAACTCTGCACAATTTCTTCGGATAGCGGCCGCTTTTTACCTTGCTCTTCGCTTTTCCTTTTCTGTGCGCGACTTTCCTTCTGTACTTTCTGAGAGGTAGATATTCTTTGCCATCCAAAATTTTTTTCACAAATTCCTCCGCTTTGGTTAGCTTTTTGCCTTTGATCTCCCTGCAAAGTTCTGTTGCGAATTTTGTTGATACTGGTTTATTTTTTACCATCGCCTTTGCTATTTTCTTGCCGTTGATGTCTTGCTGATACGTCTTTTTCACCATGCTATCACTTCCTTGCGCTTACTAGAGCTGTGCTTGAGCGGGTTGCACCTATTCCAGCTTTTCCATGCACGAGCTTCTTCCTAGTTAGTACAAACTCCCCAAGATAATGGCCGAGCATCTTTGGTTTTATTTCTATTGTTTTGAATTCATGGCCATCGTAAACCGCAAATTTGAGGCCAAGCATTGCAGGGATTATAACAACATCTCTTCTGTGAGTCCTTATTGGCTTAACATCTTTGTTTTGCGAGAGTTCTGCCCTCGCTTTTTCAATCTTCTTCATAAGTTTCTCATCAAAACCACGCAGTAAGCTACGCCTTGCCCTTGCATTTACCAATTTGGCAAACTCCTCTAACGGCATTTCCATTAGTTCTTCTATTGTTTTTCCTCTGAACAGCTCTTTTCTTGGCATACTATCACCTAATTCTTCTTCTTTCTACCCGTTCTTTTCGAAGCGATAGCTCCTACTTTTCTTCCTGGAGGAGCATGTCTGCTTACAGATTTGCTTTTTCCTGGATGATGCTGTTCTCCACCAAACGGATGATCTGCTGCGTTCATTGCAACACCTCTAACTTTCGGATATGGTTTTCCCTTGGCAAGCATCGCGTAGTATTTGAAGCCAGCTTTTATGAAAGGTTTCTCTGTTCTTCCGCCGGCTGAAACGCAACCTATTGTGGCTCTTGCCTCTGGATTAAGTATTCTTAATTGTCCGGAAGGCATCTTAAGCTGCACTCCCTTTGAAGTTTTTGATATTATCAAGGCAAACGTACCAGTGCTTCTCACGAGTTTCCTCCGTCTCCTGGCTCGAGTTCTATGTTAAACACGGGACAACCTTCAGGTATAGAAGCCAACGGCAGAACATTGCCAATAGATATTCCTGCCTTGCTTCCATATTCTAATCTTTGCCCTTCGTACATTCCCTCTGCAGCAATTGTATACTCTTCCTTGTTATTTTCAAATTTCACCTTAGCAACAACAGGGCCAATACCCGAAGCCTTTATGAGTTCTACGACCTCTCCCCTAAGCTTATCGTCTTTAATTGGGATATACTTGCATCTATATTTTCTTTTTTTTGCCCTGTATATATTGCTTCCTTTTCCTCTCCTCTGACTTCTCAATCTTTTTCCCATGTTAGCACCTCTATACTATTCCAAGCTTTGAAGCGAGTTCGCTCGCGTTGTGCTCTTTAGAAAGTTTTACAATCGCTCTCTTTTTCCCTTTTCTATCCCTTATTACGTTTACCTTTGTTACCTTTACATTATAAACCCTTTCAACTGCTTCTTTAATTTTTGCTTTATTTGCTTTGTCATCAACAACAAAGCACAGTTTATTTTCTGCCTCGATCATATTTGTTGTTTTTTCGCTTATTAGCGGATATAGGATTATATC
>JAGHAR010000008.1 GCA_021161405.1 Candidatus Iainarchaeum sp. | reverse complement strand
GAATTGATAATTGCATTGTTACATTTTATAACACTGGAAAGGTTTTAGTGCAAGGAAAAAACGCAACAAAGATTGCAGAAACATTATTGGAGGAAGTGAATTTAAGTAATGAATTAATCCTTGGCATAGATGAAGCTGGCAGAGGGGAGAGCTTCGGCAGCTTAGCCGTGTGCGGTGTTTTGGCCTACTCCAAAACAATGAGATTCTGCAGAGATAGCAAAAAGATTTCAAAGGCGAGACTCAATGAGCTAGCGGAAAGAATAAAACAAAAATCAATTGCTGTAAAATGTATCCGCATAAATTCAGCTAAGATCGATTCGCTACGAGCAAAAGGCAAAACAATGAACAGAATTATAGCAGATGCTATTGATAAAATAATCGATGAAATGAAGAAAACTGGGCTGGATTTTGAGGTTAGGATCGATGGATCTCCTCTAAAAATAAAACACAATGCAAAATTTATTGTGGGAGGAGATGATAAAGATGCAGTTGTAGCTGCCGCAAGTATTATTGCAAAATTTGAAAGGCAAACAGCAGAGCAGGGAAAACGCCTAACATGGAAATCAAAAACCAATTAGTTATTTCTTTTTTCTCTTTGTTTCAAACACAATAATATCTGTTTTTAGTTCCGCAATCTCTTTTTTTGTTAGCTGCCTTTCCTTAACATTTTTTCCAATTAATGCGGAATTGCCAAACGGATCTAATATTTCTATTGTAAATTTCACTTTTCCTTGTTTCGCTGCTTTTATTTTTTGGAATATTTTCTTTGCGTTTTTGTACTGAGCTTGGCTTATTGGAGAATTCAGCACTGCTTTAAGCCTCGCTTCACATCTGTCAAGAACACCTTCTACATTCGTGTAGAATCCATCGGCTAAAGGCCCGGGCTCAATTTCAATGCCGAATTCTTTCAGTTTTATTGTTCCGCTGCTTGCTCTAATAACCTTAGTTTTCAGATCTTCTTCGTTTTTTATTTCAGCAACAAACGCTTTTGGCTCCTTTACATCAAGCTGCATAACATCGCTTATCTTTAATTTGCATTCCTTACATTGAATCGTTGTAAACAGCACATTTCCAAAGTTAGGGATTTTTTTTGTAAAGTAGCTTACAATTGCTTTACCTCTGCAGAAAGGACACTCTATCTTCATTACTGCTTTTTTCATTTACACCAACTAACGTTTCTTTCCAGCGCTATACAACAATTCGCTTATTTTCTTTTGCAGTTCTATATCCTCGCTGCTGTATGTTTTCCTTCTTTTCTTTTTTATTCCGAGCATATCTTCAATTTCTTCAATTCTGTCTTTCAGCGCTTCTATCTCTATTATTGCTTCATTTTTGAAATCAACCAATTTCTGTAGCTTAGCATTGAACTTAGCAGGATTTGAAGTTTTGGTATCGCTCATAATATAGGTTTCCAATCTTGTAATGCGGTTTGCCAGGTTTTGTAGCTTTACATAGTTTTGTAGATAGTTTGACTGCTTAACATTCATTGCTTGGATTTGCTCAATTTCGTTGGCAAAGGTGTTTTTCTTTCGCTTTGCAACTACATATACGAGAGCGTTTCCCAACAAAAGAGAGGCGTTTACTATCAGCAGGAAAAGAGTTAAGCTTAGCATAGGAAAATTCGCTTTGAAAATTGTTTTAATTTTTTCCTTTTTAGCTTTTTTTCATGAAACTAAATGCAACCGCAAAAATAATCTTTTTCTTCGTTGCTCTCTTTGCTTTGGCTCTCTTGGTATTCCATTATGCAGGAATAGAGAGAATTACAATTAACAGAACGCAAGAAACTAAATTTTTTCCTTTAAACGTTGTTGAAATTGTTGCTGAAGATTGTAGAATATGCCAAAGGCATAATGTGTTTTTATCTCTGCTCAACAAAAGCAATATAAAAATCTACTTCCAAGAGGTCAGCTACAAGAGCGAACGCGGAAAGCAATTGATTGAGCTCCTTAACATTACCGAATTGCCTGCTGTAATCATCGAAGAAAACGAACTCGATGACAACATGTATATTTACAGATCTGGTAAGGCCTACCCTCTAAGATGGATTCTTGATAACTATGCATTACATAGAGAAACTTTCTATATTGTCTATCCAAAAGAATTTGATAGGTCCGCCTCTGTAAGCTTGCTTATAGATGAAAACGCATTGCAGGATTGCGATGCTAACACCCTCCGTATAGATATTTTTGCGGATCCTTTTGCGGAATCAACAATTAGATCAGCAGCCTTGCTCTTAGGACTGCAGAAAAAATTCGGAAAGAATTATTTCGACTATTACTTTGTTGCTGCGACAGATTCTAATGTGCCTGTGGAGATGAGAAGGACAGCTGCAAGCTTTTGGCATTGTGCAGCTGAACAATACAAACTCCCAGAATTTCAGCTGTTCTTCTATGCTGTGTTGTGCGATGCTTTGGATAAAAATTACGATGAATTTAAGCAAATACTGAAAAGTTGCCAAGCAAAGAGATTTTCAACAAACGATTTATATGCGATTACCAATACTCTTGATTTGAACAACCAGCAGTTTTTTGACTGCTTGTATGAAAAGGGAAAATTTTTCAGCAAAAGCAAAAAGAAGGCAGAACTCTTCCATATAAAATTTTTCCCAATGGCAGTAATCAACTGCAAATATAAGATGCCTATCGCCGCTATAGACAGAGCAATCTGCAGTATAGCTAGCTTGCCTCCCTGCCGCGCTGCCAAAGAGAATAAAAGTAATGTTTGAATTCCTTCGCTGCATTGCTACAATTTAAAAACACAACATTTTCGTAGTTCCTATTGGCTGCATTTGAAAAATTAAAAGAGCCGGTTATTACAGAATTTTGATCAATTATAATGAATTTGTTGTGCATCTTCACGCTGCCTCCTAGAAATTTAACCTTTGCACCTTTTTTCATTAATACTTCATCCAGCGAATAATCTTTCTTTGCATTGTACGAATCGAATATTATTTTAACATCGGCTCCTCTTTCAATGGAATCGATTACGGCATCTGCAATTTCTTTGTTTGAGAACACATATGTAGCAATTTCCAATTCATCTCTTGCGTTTGCGATTT
>JAGHAR010000099.1 GCA_021161405.1 Candidatus Iainarchaeum sp. | reverse complement strand
TAAAGAAAAAGCTTGCAAGTATAGAAACTGATGACAGCTTAGTTGGAAGGATATTTGAGATGAGAAAAACTTTGATTCTCAAAAAGATAGAACTCATTCAATCAATAGGCACAGACATGCTAACGGAATATAGCCTTAGATTTTACGGCAAACCAAAACCAAAGGAGAAAAAATTTGCCCTAAAATGGATAAAGTTAGATTATGAAGAAATGGAAAAAACAATAGCCGCGGAGAAAGCTGCAGAATACCTGCTTGGAATTTTAAGAAAATTCAAATTATACGATTGGAAGGTTACGCTTGATAATAATCTTTCGAGTGATGCATTGATCGTAACCAAAACAAAGGAAATTATATTAAGGGAGAAGGCAGTATTCAGCAAAGAACAAGTTGAAAGATTAAGCATACATGAGATACAAAGCCATGCTTTTAGGCACTTAAACGGCTTAAGGCAGGAACTGAAAATTTTTGCTGCTGGTATAAGTGAAGAAGCCGAAAAAACAGATGAAGGACTTGCTGTTGCAAATGAAGAGCTTTTCGGTTTGCTTTCTAACAACCAAAAGAAAATATATGCTGCAAGGCTTCTCGCAGCAGATTACGCATTAGAGCATTCCTTCTACGAAACCTTCAAATACCTCACAAGGTATCTTAAGCCAGAGACAGCTTACAAAATAACGCAAAGAGTGAAAAGAGGCCTCATAGATACATCAAAAAAAGGCGCCTTTACCAAAGACATAATCTATCTGCGCGGATTTCTCGAGGTTAAGAAATTTTTGGAGCATGGAGGAAAGCTGGAGGATCTGTATATCGGCAAAGTATCTATTGAGGAGCTTAAAATTGCTCCAAAGATGTGCAAGCTAAAGAAACCGATCTATCTGCCGAATTATCAAAAGGCAAACAAAATTATATTTTAAATAATTTCCTGCTTTCCATAATGAACAAATGCATGAAAATTGCGGAATTGCTGCTGTATCTAAAAATGAAAAAGGAGTCATTCACGATCTTCTTGGTATGCTAATTCAGCAGCAGCATCGTGGCCAGCTAAGTGCTGGTGTAAGCACATACAATAGCGAAAGACAACAGTTGCTCGACACCTATAAAAATTTAGGCCTCGTAAATGAAGCATTCAAATTCAGGTACAGTACTGAATTCAACAAAATTGTGGAGAGATACGATGGAACCAAGGGAATAGGCCATGTGAGGTATGCAACCTCTGGAGCCAACGATGTCGGAGCAGCACAACCTTTTGAGAGACACCATGGCAGGATATGGAAGTGGTTCAGCTTTGCATTTAATGGTAATATTGCGAACTTTTCAGAACTAAAGGAAGAATTAGCGAGGGAACAATACCGGCTTGTCAGGAATCTTGATACAGAACTGATAATGCACTTTATTGCAAAGGAATTTATTGGCACGCTGAGAAGACCGTTGGAAGAGGTGTTTGCATCGTTGAGCAGAGTGCTTGACGGTGCCTACAATATAGCATTTATAAATGCCGCAAACCAGCTAGCTGTTATTAGAGATCCTCTTGGGTTTAAACCTTTAAGCTTTATAGTTGACGGAAACAATCTTTTTGCTGCAAGCGAAAGCGTTGCATTAACACATTATGAAAAAAAGATAAAATCCCTAAAGCCGGGTGAAATGCTAATTGTTGAAAACGAATCAGTAGAGAGAAAAAGATTTGCAAAGTCAAAAAGAAAAGCTGTTTGCATGTTTGAATTTGTCTACTTTGCACATCCTATATCTGAGATCGACAACATAAGCATTTATAACGCTAGGTGGCGACTTGGCAAAGAGTTAGCAAAGAGAGAATCTCTAAAGCCGGACAAAAACACAATTGTGGTGCCTGTGCCAGACACTGCAAAGCCCGCTGCTACAAGCTATGCATTGGAGATAGGTGCCGAATTTAAAGAAGGGTTGATTAGGAATAAATACATTGGAAGGACGTTTATAGAAGGAACCAATAGAACAGCCCTTGTTAGAGAAAAGTACTCTTTCAATAAGCGCATACTCAAGGGAAAGAACGTTATTTTAATTGATGACAGCATTGTCAGGGGAACAACAACAAAAGAAATTGTAAAAATTATAAAGGAGAAATGCAAAGCAAAAAGCGTTCATTTGAGAATAAGCTGTCCGCCGATTGTTGCACCTTGTTTTTATGGCATAGATATGACTACTCTCGGAGAGTTGCTTATGCCCAACTATGTAGACCCTGAAAATGCTATTGAAATAAGTGAGAAAACTTTTGAGAAAATAGCCAAAGAATTGAGCGCTGATTCGCTGATCTACCAGTCCATAGAAGGGCTTGTAGATGCTATAAAAATTCCGAAAAGAGAGCTCTGCCTGGCATGTTTAACCGGAGATTACCCTACACCCTGCGGCAGAAGATTATTTAAAAAAGCATTGGAAAACTTTCATAATAATAGCGTTACAGTAAAAAGAACGTATGAATAATGTGGTTTAGATGAATGTAATGGTTGTTGGTTCCGGAGCAAGAGAACATTGCATAGCATGGAAACTTTCGCAAAGCAAAGAAGTGAAAAAAATATTCGTGGCAGAGGGCAATGGCGGAACTGCTATAATGGAAAAAGCTGAAAATATAGGAATTGAAAGCAATAATATTGCAAAGCTGAAAGAATTCGCTACAGAGAAGAAGATTGAGCTTATAGTTGTTGGGCCGGAGATGCCATTGGCAAACGGAATTGTAGACGAATTCGAAGATACAGAAATCAAAGTATTTGGCCCAAACAAAGAGGCAGCCAAACTCGAATCAAGCAAGGTTTTTGCAAAATTATTCATGAAGAGGCATCATATTCCAACGGCGGAATTTGCCGTATTTGACAATTTTGAAGACGCGAAAAGAGAGATTCTGAACAACGATAGAGAGAAAATAGTTGTAAAGGCTGATGGTTTGGCCTATGGCAAAGGTGTATTTGTATGTAACACAAAGAAAGAAGCCATAGAAGCGTTGCATAAAATAATGGTTGAGAGAATTTTTGGAGAAGCAGGCAACAAGGTTGTGCTTGAGGAAAGATTATATGGAACAGAGCTAAGCTACATGGTTATTTCAGACGGAAAAAACTTTGTTCAGATGCAAACAAGTCAAGACCATAAGCCGATATACGATAACGACGAAGGTCCAAATACAGGCGGTATGGGAGCTTATTCGCCAGTGCCTTTCGTGGACAAAAAGATTGAAGAAAAGATTATTGAAAGGATAGTAAAGCCAGCAATAAGTGGAATGGAAAAGGAAGGCACGCCATTTAAAGGAGTACTCTATGCAGGGCTTATGCTTGTTAACAAAGAACCTTATGTATTGGAATTTAATGTCCGCTTCGGCGACCCAGAGGCACAGG
>JAGHAR010000111.1 GCA_021161405.1 Candidatus Iainarchaeum sp. | reverse complement strand
TACGAAGGCACACAGCCAGTAGGTTATCCGACAAAAGAACAGCTCGAGCTATGGAAGGTTCCGTCTACTAACGAACTTCAAAGGTTTTTTAAGCAGCGTAGAGAAGAGGCAGAGCAAATTCTGAAAAGGATCGAAATTGACAGATCAAAGTTAAAACCAACAGAAATTGATGAATTGGCAGAGCGAAAATTGCAAGAGCAATCTGGAGATGAAATAGAATTGCGCATGAACCGCGTATTTGTAGAAATCGCCCGTATTAAGGCGCATGATCTGTACGAGAGATTTGCAAGAGGCGAATTGACAATTGAACAACTTTTCGAGGAATTGAAAAGGAGAAGAATAACCTATCCTTAAGCAGTACTGCGGCGTGAATTGAATGCCCAAAAGCAAAGCCTTAAGAGTTTCAGCTATTGTGCCTGTCTATAATGCTGAGAAATACATTGCCAAATGTTTGCACTCTTTACTTAACCAAACAAGGCAGTTTGATGAGATAATTGTAGTGGATGACGGCAGCACAGACAACTCTCTACAAATTGTAAAAAACATCGCAAAGAAAGTACGCAGCACAAAAATAAAAATTATAGAGCTGGAACACGGCGAAAGAAGCAGAGCTCGTAACATTGGTGCAAAGAATACAGATGCTGATATAATATGCTTTGCAGAAGCGGATTGTATCTACAATAAAAGATGGCTCGAGTTCATACTCAAAGAATTTAGCAAGGGCAAGGATGCTGTCGCTGATGAGCTTCGCGTATATAAGCCAAGAACGTTTATTGGAAGATTAAATCAGGAATTCAATAGGTGTAGATTTAAGCGTTACAAACCATTTGCTGCATGGTGCTTCCGTAGAGAGGTTTTTCTTAAATTAAAAGGATTTGATGAGAAACTTTCCTGCGCGGAAGACCTTGATATTGCTATAAGGTTGAAAAACCAAGGATTCAAATTAGGATTTGCAAAAGGAGCAATAAAATTCCACGCTAATGAACCGCAAAGCATAGGAGATGCATTACAAAGAAGTTTTAATTTTGGAAAAAATATAATTCCCTTTTATCAAAAACACCCCCAACAAGTGCCAATAAAAAAATTGGCATTGTTTTCTGTATGGCCTCTAACAATCTTCTTTACGCCTTTATTTCTCCTTTTCTTTTTAGCTATTTACTTTTATGTTTTCTTTAAATTTGCCTCGCTTGGAATGAAAACAGAATTTTTGCTGCTGCTTCCCTTCTATGTAATGATTACCGAATTAGCATTTACATTTGGCTTCTGGTACGGCTCTATTATAAAGCTTATAGGCCTAAATAGCTAATCCCCCAACTTTGCACTTTTTCTTTATCCAAAGCACGTGGAATATCTACAATGATTCCTTCCTCTTTCACAAATTTCTCTATCTGCTTATCTAAAAACTCTTTATGTGCTACTGCTAACACTAAAATATCAAACTTTTCTTTATTGTTGTTAAAACTTTCCGCGTCAATATAACATTCCTTAAACTTTTCAGGGCAACCAAAAGGATCATAAACAACAAACTTCTTTGCTTTTTTCCTCAACAACTCTGCAAGCACAGCGTTTAAAGAATTTCTAAAATCAGGCACATTTTCCTTGAACGTCAGCCCAAGCTGTAGTATATTTACTTCTTCAATTTTCTTTCCTTTTTTTGCTAAACATTCCTCAATAATTTTTACAACAAATTCCGGCATTGAATCGTTTGTTTCCCTGCCAGCTAAAATCATCTTTGGCTTAAAACCAACTTGCATTGCTTTATACGCTAGATAGTGTGGATCAACAGGAATGCAATGGCCGCCAACCAACCCTGGCTTGAATCTTAGAAAATTCCATTTTGTTGCAGCGGCATCAAGCACCTCTTTGAAATCTATGTTAAGTTGATAGAAAAGTTTGCTTAGCTCGTTCATCAATGCGATATTTATGTCGCGCTGCACATTTTCAATTACCTTTGCTGCTTCTGCAACCTCTATACTGCTTGCCTTATATATTCCTGCTTTAACTATTTTTTTGTAGAGTTTAGCAACTTTTTCCAATGTTTCTGGGTTGTTTGCAGCAACCACCTTTACTATGGTTTCTATTGTATGTTCTTTATCTCCTGGGTTTGCCCTTTCAGGAGAGTAAGCTAAAAAGAAATCTACGCCTTCCTTAAATCCGCTTTCTTTTTCAATTATAGGTTTGCATATCTCATTGGTTAAACCAGGCCAGACAGTGCTCTCAATTATTATTGTTGCTCCCTTTCTCAAATTCCTGCCAATTGTTTTGCATGCTTCTCTAAGCAAGCTGATGTCTGGCTTTTTGTCCTTAGCCAAAGGTGTTGGAACGCAGATAATTACAAAATCCGCTTCCTTTAATCTCTTTTCATCTGCTGTGAATTCAATCTTAGCTTCATTTAACAATTTTTCTAATTCCTTCTTACTAATTTCGTTTGTTCTATCATGAGCATTGTTTAATTCCTTAATTCTCTTTTCATTTATATCATAACCAATAACATAGTAATGTTTTGCAAATGCAACTGCTAAAGGCAAACCAACATAGCCCAATCCAACAACAGCAATTCTAACCATATTTGCTTTTAAATACCATTACTTTAAAATGCAATATGGTAAAGATTCGCGTATTGAGAATTGCCCCTGAATTCTATGAGCAAAATGTTAAGGGCGGCCTTTCTCAGCATGTTGTTTCCCTTTCAAAAGAATTAAAGAAACTTGGCATAAAGCAAACAATTTTAACAACCGCGGGCAATTCTAAAAAATTTCCCGTTTTTTTCTTTAAGCCAGAACCGCCGTTAAGCCAGATAAGGAGCGGGGACTTTGCATTTTACAGATTCAAAGAAATTGAAAATACTCTCAAAGAAAATTTTGATATAGTGCATATTCACAATCCTCATTTTTACAGATTTCTTTTGCATAAAAAAGAGCTTAATGCAAAAACAGTTGTAACGTTGCATGGCTCTGCGCATCTCTCCTTAGAGATTGCTCTCAAAAGGCATTTATTTAATTTTAACAAGCTTAGGCAGAATTTGTACTTCTATTATTCTGCAAAAAGAGTTGCAGAGTTAGCAGATGCTTTAGCTGTGCTTAATCAATATGAATTCGAAAAATTTAAAGAAGAAAAGCCAAGAGCAAAACTCTTTAAACTAAGCTCAGGTGTTGACACTCGTATATTTAAACCACGGAATTTAAGAAAAGAATATGGTGTTATTTCTGTTTCAAGGTTTGTGCCAACAAAAAGAATTGACGTGTTGATTAAAGCAGCAGCGTTGCTTAAAAAGAAATTCCCTAAGTTAAGGCTTTTGCTTGTTGGTGCTTCAAAGCAGGATGAAAGTTATTCAGAAATAATTTCTTTGATTAAAAGATTAAAACTGCAGAGGAATGTAGAGATTCTCAGTTATGTTCAGCCAAAAGAATTGCCAAAGCTTTACAATAAAGCTAAAATATTTGCATTTGCAAGTGAATTTGAAGGGATGCCAAAGGTAATATTGGAAGCGATGGCTTCTGGCTTAGCTGTTGTTGCTTACAATATTCCCGGCGTTAAAGATGCGCTTGGCAGAGAAGGAATTTTGTTGAATGAAAATTCCCCTATTGCGTTTGCAAACGCGATAGAACTTTTACTCAATAACGAGGTGCTTTTGCAGCAGATTGCTGAGAACCTGCTGAAGAGAGCAAAGCTATTTGAATGGACTAACGTAGCAAGGGAGAATTTGAAAATTTATAAAAGGTTGCTAAGCTGAGGTGTTACAATGCTTGTAATTTCTCTTGATTTGGAACTTGGGTTTGCCGCTCTACATTCCAAATCGAGAAGAATAAAGACCATGGATTTCGAACTAGCTAGGGAGAATTTTTTTAATCTTATTGAACCTGCAAAGAGATACAGAATTAAATTAACTGTTGCTGCTGTTTTCGGTTTGATTGAGAAGGCAGATTCTTTATTGGAATATTTGCGTAGCCCTTGTATTGAAACAGCATGCCATGGCTATTCACACCGCAGTTTTGATGTTCTTTCAGAAAAAGAAGCGTTTTGGGAATTAAAGAAATGCCGAGAGATTGCAAAGAGAAAGAATATCAAGCTAAACAGTTTTGTATTTCCGCGCAATGAAGTTAGACATTTGCATCTGCTTAAAAAATTTGGCTACAGCCATTTTATATTCGATTCAAATAGGAATTCCGCTTTAGATGTTTCTTTGCCTTTTGAAATTGCTGGCCTAAAAGCTATGCCGCGGACCCTCTATTTAGATTCCTTCTCAATTAAAACACATGCAAAGATCCTTTGGCAATTAAATAAGAAATTTGCACATTTCTGGCTGCATGCTTGGAACATTAACGATTACGGAATTCGCCCACTTAAAAATCTGTTCAGAATGATAAAATTTTTAGAGAAGGAAACAAAGTTTATTAAAGAGATATAGTTATTACTTAGGCCTTTACTTGCTTTGGTTTCGCTTTTACAACAAACCCCTCTCCAAGCAAATTGGGCCACATTTTTCCGAGCATTTCTCTAGCTTTAAACGACAAAAATCTTGTAAATGGCGGCAGGCTTCCTAGAGCGGCAAAATTAATGATTTCAAATTCTCCCTCTATTAATTGTATAAAATCTTTGAAGTTCCAGTGCTGCAAATGCTGGCCATTTCTGAACGCTGCGGCTGTAGGCACCTTGCCAAAGAGAAGTTGAATACGATTTTTTATATAGGCGGCGTTCGGCGCAGAGAAGATAGCATATTTGTTTGTTGTTTTTGCAATTTTTTGCAGCAGTGTTTCTGGCTTAAATAAATGCTCTAACAGTTCCAATGCAACTACATAATCAAATTCCTTTGCTTTAAACGGCCACCG
>JAGHAR010000110.1 GCA_021161405.1 Candidatus Iainarchaeum sp. | reverse complement strand
CGTGAAACAGCAATGCCTTCGCTTGGAGGGCGCATAATATTTGCATTTATTTTAAATGGGAAGCCTGCTGCAATTACCCTTGCTGAGCGAAGAGGCAATGAACTTTATTTAGTAATCGGAAGCTCGAAGAATATCGTTGCAAAAGCTAGGATAAATCCGGAGATAATGGCCTTTTACAGGAAGCATAGAAAGACGCCTAATCAATTAGTTTTTGAAAGAATTTTGGAATATGTTGAGCAACATAGATTGAAATTGATTGCTGAATGGCCAAATACAGATGCAATGCGATCGTTAATGAGAATGCGCAGAGAAGGAATTATAGATTTTGAAGTTCCAGAAGAATGGAAAAAGCGCAAAGAATATAATGGTGAGCCAATAAAGCCGAGATGGGTTGCAATAAAGCCTTTAAAGCATAGGAGAAGGATCTAAATTTCAGAGGAAAGCTCTCTATAAATTTTTTCCACTCTCCTATTTGTAACAAAGTCATGATGCCTGAAGCCCCCTCCAAAATTTTTTGGAATATGTAGAAGCTCATGCAGAATCGTTTTTAGCTTTTCTTCGTTGCTTAGCTTGTTGAACTTTTCAGAAATTAATTCAATTACATAGTAGGCATTTTGCTGCATGCCGCACTGCAATGCCTTATCCAATGCATGCAACCTTGCAATAGTTCTCTTTGCTTTACTTCCTTTGCTAAATATGCAGCTTATTCTGTGCGGATATTTTATGTTTAACTTTTCCGCAAGCTCTCTCGCTTTTAATGTCCACTTCTTGGAGAAAGAATACTGCATCTAAAATTAGTTGCGGGTGCTCTTTAAAATAATTTTGAATTATCAATAGCATGAAATGCGATGAGGCATTAAAATGAGTGGAGAAAATATAATAGAAGCAGATGATAAGGATTTTAAGGAAAAGGTAATTGAGCAAAGCAAAAGAATTCCTGTTGTTGTTGATTTTTGGGCAGCTTGGTGTATGCCGTGCTTAATGCTTTCCCCCTTAATTGAGAAAATTGCAGCAGAATACAAAGGAAGGGTTTTATTTGTAAAGGTAAATGTTGATGAAAGCCCGGAAACAAGCAGGGAATTTGGCATTATGAGCATTCCCACTGTTAAGATGTTCAAAAACGGCAAAGAGGTAGATGAATTTCTCGGAGCGCTGCCAGAGCCATTAATAAAGGAATGGATTGAGAAGAATTTGAAAGAGTAGAGAAATTTTAACGGCAAGCTGTTTGCGAAAATGTTTTCTTTATAATTGGACTTTTCTTTTGCTATGGAGATATGGGAATTCATAGATTCTGCTGCCAGAAGGATAAACGAAAGGGAGCGCAAAATAAATTCAATGCTGCAAAATTTGGCCTTTCTGAGAGAGATACAACTAAATGAGTTTGGAAGCCCGGAGTTGAGCGAGGAAAGATTTGTATTCAAAATTCCAGAGGAGAAAATAAACGGCAAGGTAGCAGGCGTAGATTCTGGCTTCTGTATGAGAAGCTTTAGCGGAATTGATATAATGCTTGTAAGAACAGCTGGTGTTGTCTTTGAATTTAAGAATAGTTCGTTGAGCAGAGTTGATTATCTGCCAAAGAATATAGAACTGCCGAAGCCGATACTTAGAGAGGGGTTGGAAAAAGACGAAGCATTCAGCAGCGAGAGCGTAATGAGGCTTATGGAAGAGCTCGAAATTGGAATAAAATTAATAGAGAACTACAGGCCGGACTTTTTACTCCTTGATGGCAGCATAGTGCCGCAGTATGCAGACAAGCCAAGGAAAGATTCAAAGGTTATTGATGAATACCATCAACTAATTGAAAAGTTTCAGGAGCTTTACAGTAAAGCGATCAAAAACAGATGCAAAGTTGTTGGTTGTGTAGAGGACTCCAGAGGTTCAAGGTTAAGGCAGATTATTGAGGAGCAGATACTAGCTAAAAAGGGAATTAACATAAAGGAGCTAAACCAAATTCTAGATTCTAGATTGGTTGCTGGAATTCTAAGGAAAGGAGAGAGAAGCTTTGCATTTAAATACTCTCCAAACATTGCGAAGCATCCAATATTGGTTGATATGGAAGAAAAATTTGCGGAGAACATTTATGTATTTTATCTAAAGGCAAGCGAATTTGACATGCCTTTGCGCTTAGAGTTTATAGCTGCGAACAACAACATAACCAAAGAGGCGGATAAAATTGCCTCCCTTTGCTATGCTCTCAGCTCTTTGCATAGAGGCTATAGCTATCCGAGTGTTTTAATAGAGGCGGATCTAAGAGCAAGATTGCAAAGCAACGAAATAGAAATTGTTTTTAGCAGAATAGCAAACAGAATTAGCCCAGCACTAAAAATGAGGAGGAGCAGCAGGCCGTTCTGAATTTTAATATTTTGTTGTTAGTGAGAAATATGCGCAAAGAGGTTGGAGTTGTTGTATCAACCCAAGACAGCCCGAGTGTGAGTGAGGTAAATTTTGTAATTACCCAAAATACAGTAAAGCGCGGAAGCTATGTAGAAATAGATTACGATGAAGGCACTATGATCTGTTTGGTTACGCAGCTTATTAAAACAAACCGCTACTTTGAGAGGGCTGATTCTGTAAAGGAGATTGAAACAAACAACGAGATTGCAAGGAATTTTCCTATAGCAGAATGGGAATTCTTAGTTGCGAAGGCAAAGCCGCTTGGTTGTTTAGCAGAGCTAGGAAAGAAAAAAATTGTAAAGAGGGTTAGCCTGCCTCCAGCTCCCGGCAGCAAGGTATTCGCTGCTGAGAAGAAAAATCTATTTAACTTTCTTGGCCTTGATGAAAACGGCCTAAACCTCGGCAATGTTGAATTTCACGATATTGAAATGAAAGTTAATATGGATTCCTTGCTAAGGAAACATCTAGCAATAGTTGCAATGAGCGGAGCTGGAAAGAGCTATTTAGTATCTGTTCTCATAGAGGAATTATTGGAGAGGAAAAAAGAGCTTGGAAGATTGGCAATAGTTGTTATAGATCCGCATGGCGAATATACTGGTTTTGCTGAGCCGACAGAAGAGTATGCAAATTACTCCCATCAAACAAACCTTGTAAGGGGCCAGGATATTAGGATTAGTTTAGCAAACAATTTCGGATTGTTGCAGAAGCTATTGGGCAAAATAAGCACAACGCAAAAAAGAATTCTAAGCGAGGCATTTAATTCACTTAAGGAGGAAATGAAAAAAGGCAACGGCCCATTCTCTTTGGAAGAGCTCAAAGAGAGAATTCTAAGCGAGGCAAAAAACGAAAAGACAAGGAATATTGCATCTGCATTGGAGGAATTAATAAAGCTAAAGATATTTGCAAAAACAGATAATCCTTCCCTGCTAGATATCGTTAAACCAGCACAGCTTACAATAATTGACCTCTCTGATATAATTGATATGAAGAAAAAAACAGTAATTGTTGATTATGTTGCAAGCAGATTGTTCCACGAAAGGAGGAGAAAACATATCCCGCCGTTTTTGCTTGTTGTTGAGGAAGCGCATCAATTTGCTCCTGAAAAGGTTTCAAAGGAAGAGGCAATAAGCAAAGGGATAATAAGGACAATAGCAAGGGAAGGGAGAAAGTTTGGTGCCTGCTTAGCATTGGTAAGCCAGCGGCCTGTTTATTTAGATACCACCGCACTAGCACAGTGCAATACAAAAATAATTCTACGCTTAACAAATCCCTACGATGTAGACCATGTATCAAAAAGTTCAGAAGCAATAGATGCAGATGCAAAGAACATGATAACCTCTCTCAGAGTTGGCGAAGCTTTAATTGTTGGCGAAGCAGTAAATGCTCCTGTTTTCTTCAACGTAAGGCAACGCAAGAGCATGCCAAGCAAGCACGAAATCAGCTTAGAGGAACAGGCAAGAATGTTCGAGGAATTCATGGAGGAAGCAAACAGGGAAGCTGAGGCATACCTCTAATTTTTACTTCACCGGCAAAATAGGGTTTGGAAAGCAATATATGGCCATTATCTGTCAGTATTTACATGCCCTCAGCTCCCAACGCTTTGGAATTAAGCTTAGAGAATGCAATAGATGCAAAATATATAGAGGAAAAAAGACAGATAATTGCGGAGCTTCCAGAAGGAAGTAAAGCATTCGAATTCTTCCCAAAGGCGATTTTGCCAAAATTAAATTTGAATGAAATAAAAGCAATGATAAGAGGAAATGGCTATGTTATTGAGGAAGGAAAAAAAGCGGTTGAGCTTAGAGCTAAAAACTATAGCAGATTGGTTGAAATACTTGCTGAGTTGCAAAGAAACGGAATAAATACTGCAGCTATTGAACCGGAAAGGCAATTTTTAATTCTAAATTCTCTGGACTATAGGCGCATAATAGTAAAATCATTCTACAAGGAGATTGCAATAGACAAAACATTAACTATAAAGCCAAAGGAAATAATTAGCAGTTTGCTTGAGGTAAGCGAAAAAGAGGCATATGAATTTGCAAAGAAGATTGCATTGGCTAAAATTTTACATCTGAAGTTGGCAGATGTTTCGAAGAAAAATAGAGCTGAACTGAACGCTGTATTTGCTGAAAATATCTTCTTTAAGGCAGGTGCGTATCTATATCCAATAAAGCAAGAGAATTTGGAAAGCAATGCAGAATTAACCTTTGAGAAGGCATTGCAGCTGTTTAAAATAATGCAGGAATATAACATTGCCCCAGATAGTATAAATTGCAACTGCAAAAGATGCAAAGAAAGGATTTTAGCTAGTAGTATTGTAGAGGTTAAAGCAAAGAGCGACGGAGTTTTTATAGATAACCCTCTGCAAGGAATAGATGAACTGTTCCACTACAACTATGGAAGAAAGAAACAGCGCATAGCAAGGCAGCGAAATTTTTATCTGCATAGAATTCCAATAGGGCCTCTTAGCAGAAAGGAAACAAAAAATATTTGTTTAGCAGATGTGAACGATTATGTAGAAATTGTAAGAATTGTAGTTCCGCAGCATAGCTGCTATAAAAAAAGCAGAATGATTATGGAATTGGAAAAATTTTTAAAAGCGATAAAGGAATTAGAGGCGATAAGAGACGGCCATCAAAAGTTATTAGCTAGAGAAAAGAAACTTATTGCATGGAACATGGATGCAAAGATACTCTATCTAAACGCAGCAATAGAATCTATGAAAGAGCTATTCTCCGGCTTTATTAGCTTAGCATACAACTATTTCCTCGGCTTTGAGTTTGGTTTAGCACTAAGAGCAACAAAAAAGGCCGCAAAGAATAAGCGAATTCTCAAGCTGTTGAACTGTTAGCTTTTGCTAGTTGTTGCTCGAGGTTCCAAAAGAAGAGGGTGTCTTACGTTTCTCCTACGAGCAGACATAAAT
>JAGHAR010000054.1 GCA_021161405.1 Candidatus Iainarchaeum sp. | reverse complement strand
TCCTCTAGCATAGCTAAAGTACTGCGTTCAATTTGTAGCCGCACTTTTTACACTTTCCGTTTTTGTTTAGATTTACAAATTTCACTTCGAAGAGATTCCTTTCAATTAGCAACGCGTTGCAATTTGCGCAGTATGTATCCTGCTCTGCTGCAATGTTGCCAAGATAAACGTATTTTAAGCCGGCATTCTTTGCAATTTCCTTGGCTTTATTCAAAGCAGTAATCGGTGTTGGTTCGATATAATTCAGCTTATAGTGTGGAAAAAACCTCGTGATGTGCAACGGAATTTCTTTATCAATAGAAGCAATAAATTCAACCGCTTGTTTTATGTCCTTGGCTTTATCGTTGTAGTGAGGAACAACCAAATATGTTAGCTCAACAAAAATTCCCTTCCTGTAGAAGAATTCAATATTCTCAAGCACCGGCTTTAAAGAAGCGTTGCCGCAAACCTCTTTGTAGAATTTATCCGAACCTTTTATATCGATATTAATTGCATCCAGATCTTTTGCAATTAAGCTTCGTAGCTCTTTTGACATATAGCCGTTGCTAACCCACACGTTGTACAATTTCTTCTTCTTTGCAATTCTCATAATATCTAAAGCATATTCAAAAAAGATTGTTGGCTCGGTATATGTATACGATATGCCAGGCAAATTGTTCTCAACTGTAAAGGAGATAATTTCTTCTGGAGCTTTATACGGCAGCTCAAAAATCTGCTGCTCTGTAAATTCTTGGGAAATATTCCAGTTCTGGCAGTGCAGACAGGCAAAATTACAGCCGAGAGTGCTTATGCTAGTGCAGCTAGTAGCTGGTTTAAAATGATAAAGTGGCTTTTTTTCAATAGGGTCTATTGCTATTGCAACCGGTCTGCCATAAACCAAAGAATAGAGCTTGCCATCAATATTCTTTCTAACCCTACAGAAGCCAAGAGAATTGTTCTCTATTATGCAATACCTGCTGCACGCTAAACACTGAACTCTTTTGTCTCGGAGTTTTTTGTAGAGCTGCGCTTCTTTGAGAATTTCTCTTTGAATTTGCTCTGTTGAGGAGAGCTGCATAAATTAGTAAGCAATAAAATTAATTATAAAATAATGCCAACAAAAATTTTTCATGGAATTCAATGCTGACCTGCATCTCCATGGCTTGTATTCCGGCGGAGTAAGTAAAAAGATGCTGCCAAGTGTAATTGCGGAGCAGGCAAGGTTGAAGGGATTACATATTGTTAGCAGCTCTGATTGCCTGCATAAAGAATGGCGCAAACTATTGAGGAAAGAACTCATAGAGGAGAGCAACGGCGTATTTAAACATAGGGGATTTGAAACCTACTTCATAATAGGCACGGAAGTAGAGGACAATGCAAGGGTTCATCATTTGATATTCTTTCCTGATTTGAGCAGAGCTGCAGAATTCAGGGAGAAATTTAAAACAAAGGCAGATTTTGATTGTTTCGGCTGCGGAAGACCCCGCATAAATGCCTCTCCAAAAGAGATTGCTGAAGCAGCAATTGATTTGAATGCTTTAATTGGGCCAGCGCATGCATTTACCCCCTATTTCTCGATGTATGCGCACTTCAATTCCTTTGAGGAAGCTTACGGAGAATTAAAAAAAGATATTAGCTTTATGGAACTCGGTCTAAGCGCGGACAGCTACTTTGCTGATTTGATTGCGGAGAATCACAACTATGTGTTTATAACTGCGAGCGATGCGCATAGTCCTTGGCCTTTGCGCATAGGAAGAGAATTCACGCGTTTTGAATTGAAAGAACCGAGCTTTAAGGAATTGAAGAAGGTAATGGAAAAGAAAAGAGATAAAGTTGTATTGAACGTCGGCCTAGATCCGAGAGAGGGAAAGTATCACTGCACCGCATGCAACAAATGCTTTGCAAAGTATTCATTAAGAGAAGCAAAAGCATTGAACTGGAAGTGTATGGAATGCGGAGGGACAATTAAAAAAGGCGTTCGCGACAGAATTCTTGAATTAGCTGATTTTGATGAGGAAGTGCATCCAGAATTTAGGCCAAAATACCTGCATTTAGTTCCGCTGGCTGAGATTATTAGCTTAGCAATCAATGTCGAGCCGAATACTTTAAAGGTGCAGAACATCTGGAACAGCTTTGTTGAGCAGTTCGGCTCAGAAATCAATGCATTGATAGATGCAAGCTATGAAGAGCTTAAAGAAGTGCACGAAGAAACAGCAGAATTGATAAACGCATTCAGGAATGGGTTTGTGTTGTATATTCCCGGCGGAGGAGGAAACTATGGAAAGCCGATAATATGCAAAACAAAGGAAGAATTCGAAACAAAAAAAATTGAATTAGGGAAAAAACTTGAGTGCAATTCGCAAAGCACAAAGCAAAAAAATTTGTCTGAATTCTGAAAATCAACGCACGTAGGAGATGTGCTGCTTCTCATCAGAGGTTTCTTCCATTTCTATCTGCCTTCTGAGCTTTGCAAAGCTCTCTTCAATCCTTTTTGCTTCTTTCTCTATTGCATCCATCTTAATCTTTAAATTGAATTTCTTAGCAACAACCTCAACAACGCGCTTTGCTGCTCCGTGGTCGCCGTAAATCAAGTTAGCATTTGTTTCGCCCATTAAGCATGCGCCTTCTATTTTATGCAATCTGCCGAAGCTTATAAGCAAGCCAGCTGCTCCGCTAATTAGGCCGCCGTGCCTATTAATTACACAACCCAATTTTGCGAATTCATTGAGGAGTTTTTTATTCGTTGCTGCAACAATAACATTTGGCTGCTTGTTCATTCTTCTCTCGCCAATGTTTATGCCTGCTAAAGTAATAATCTGCGAAAGCTTAAATCTCCTATGCAATGCAGAGACAATCTCCTCTGCAAATTCGTAATGCTCAGGAGAAACTCCACGCAAATCCAAGGAAGGTTGCACAGGCCCAACAACAAACAGAAAGGACTTTCTGTTTGCTTTGAAATGTACGATATCATCCTTTATCGGCTCGATTATACCGTTGTTCGTGTGCACCGCAGGCGGAAACGAATCCGAGTAGATTTCCGCTATCTTTTCTGTTTTAAATTGCCTAATAATATAATCTGCAGCGATCTTGCCAACTAAGCCGATGCCTGGCAATCCGCTAAACAAAACAGCATTTTTAATTTTTGGCCTCTTCAGAAATTTTATATCCGTTACCATATTCTAAATTTTCAATAAACAAAATCTTTTAAACCAACCTAAATTGGAAAAAATATCCAACATTTCAACAATAGTATTTGCTTCTCTATGAATCTCCCATATGTTTTTGCCCTTGCTTAGGTTTTCTGTGCTTTTTTAC
>JAGHAR010000118.1 GCA_021161405.1 Candidatus Iainarchaeum sp. | reverse complement strand
TCTCTATATCTTCCTCGCGACATCTTGCCAATGCAGCAACAACTGGTTTCTCTATCTGCTCTGTGATAGCGCTAACAGCTTTCTGTTCTGATGTACTCGCTATAGGAAAGCCGGCCTCTATAACATCAACCCTTAGCTTCTCCAATTGCTCTGCTATTTTAATTTTATCCTCTATAGACAAACACACACCAGGGCTCTGTTCTCCGTCTCGAAGAGTAGTATCAAAAACACAAATTCTGCGAAGCTGCCGAGATATGTCCGACTCTCTATCCATAGTTTTTCACCTCCATGCGCCTATCTAAAAGCAGGCGCATTATAATAGTAGCAGTAGCAAGTTTGCCTGTGCGCAGCTATCTAATAAAAAACAATTAGGAACAAAACAAATTGAACTGCGCACTATTTGCATGTAAAAAATAATGCTCCGAAATTTAAAAATCTATCGTTAAGAGAAACTCTCTATTATTTTTTCTATAAGCTCAACATACTTGCTTCGTGGTGTACCAGAAGGAAGCATAGTCAGTTGAGTAACTATCTCAGCTATAATTTGTTTTCTTTTTGGATGTTCAACTATGCGGCTACACAAATCAGGATTCTCTAAGAAAACACACTCAACCAGCGCTGGTCTAAATGCGCTTAGCTGCGGACTGTGCGCCAGCGCAGACCTTATATCTCTCACTATTTGCTTACGAACTTTGTAGCTTTGTATGCTGTGCAGAATTCTTTTTATAGGGCGCATGTTTATTCTCTCTCATTTAACAAGATCTAACCAATCATTAAACCGCTTGTCTTTCCCTCTTACAATGTCAAAAAAAATCTTCTGAATTTTTCTGGTTATCTCTCCCGGCTTACCATTGCCAATAGTGCGGTTATCTATCTCTCTAACCGGTGTTATCTCTGCTGCTGTGCCTGTTAAAAATACTTCGTCAGCAATGTAGAGCTGATCTCTTGTCAATTTTTCTTCTTTAAATTTAATCCCTTCTGCTTCGGCTATTTTGATAACGCTATCTCTTGTAATTCCTTCAAGCACTGTGGCTTTTGGAGTAGAAATTAGTACAGAATCCCTAACGATAAATAAATTCTCGCCTGTTGCTTCTGAAACAAAGCCGTTTGTGTCAAGCATTATCGCTTCATCATAGCCAGCAAGTATTGCCTCCGCTTTAGCCAATGCGCTGTTAACATAATTGCCGGATATCTTTGCCTTTGTCATCTGCGCATTTACATGGCTTCTAGAAAAACTCGCTATCTTTGCCCTTATACCGTTTTTAATTCCCTCCTCTCCCAGATAAGTGCCCCACGACCATGCAGCAATTCCTACGCTAACCTTGCACTTTAGCGGATTTAGACCCATTTCCCCATAATCCAGAAATACAAGCGGCCTTATATAACATTCTTCTAATTTATTTGCCTTTATTAATTCAATAGTTGCATCATACAGTTGTTGATTTGTGTATGGAACCTCTATCCCAAGTACATGGGCAGAATTAAACAATCTCTTTATATGATCCTTAAGTCTAAAAACAGCTGTGCCTCTTTCTGTTTTATATGCCCTTATTCCTTCAAAGACAGCTGTTCCGTAATGCAAGGCATGGGTTAGAAAATGCACCTGTGCCTTTTTCCAGGGAACCAAGCTGCCATTAAGCCAAATCCATTTAGCTTCCTGCAAGCTGATCACTTGTTATTCTTACTGTATTAAAATTAGATACTCTATTATTTTTAACTATTATCCCCTCCGCTTTCAGCAGAGCAATCTTTTGCTTTATTCCTTTGTTAAAGCCTCCGATAAAGCCGTTACTTCTCACAACTCTATGACATGGCACATAGGGCGTTCCAGGGCTTTTTCTCAATGCATTTGCAACTGCCCTGGCATAATTTTTATTGCCAAGAGCAATCGCTATATCCATGTATGTGGAAACCTTTCCTTTCGGAATTTTCTTACACAAATTCCAAACTCTTTGCACAAAATTAGATGTAGTTTTATGCATAAAGATTATTAATCATTTTAATTTTAATAAAATAATGGCCTTCGAGAGATTGGTAATTGTTAGCGGCCTTGCTGGCTCTGGAAAAAGCACTCTTGCAAAGAAGATAGCAAAGGAATTCAATCTTAAAATAGTGCATGCATCGGATATACTGAAAAAAATGAAGAACAAGAACATTAAGAAGGTAGATGTATTCTCTACAGAGCCGAGCAAAGGTTGGTGGGAATCAAAGGAAGCAAAGAAATACCTGCAACAAAGATTACAAGAAAAGAGATTCGATCTTGAATTGGACAAAAAACTTCTGGAAATAGCTAAGAGAGGAAATGTTGTACTAGATTCAAAAACAATGGGTTATCTTTGCAAAAGAGGAATAAAGATATGGCTTAAGGCATCTGTGAAGGTAAGGGCAGAAAGAATTGCTGCAAGGGACAATTTAAAAGTAGAAGATGTAATGAAAAGTATTAAACTGCGCGATAGTACAGATGCGACAATCTATAAGAAATTATATGGATTCGATTTAGGAAAGAATTTGGAAAATTTTAATCTCGTTATAGACACTGAAAAATTAGCTCCTGCAAGGGTGTTTGAAATCGCCAGGTTGTTTTTGGAATCTAACCTAGAATAATTCGAAATTCTAATGCCTTTTCCTTCTGAGTGCGAACAAAGCTATAATTATGATAATCGCTATAATCAAAACACCAACAGCCAATAGAAGCTGGCTTGCAAACCGAGCCGCAGTCACTGCTTCCTCTTTTGGCTTTTCCTCAACTTCTCTTGGCTTCTCCTCTTCAATCTCTTTTGGCGGCGCTTTGGCTACTTTCTCCTTGAAATCTATAATAGCGGGCAATCTGACATTGTTTAAATCTTCAACAGTAACATTTTTGTTTACTCTATAGGTTATCTCTGCAGTAGAGTTCGGTTCTATTATATCAACTAAAAACTTTACAACTGGATCTTCTTTGAGTACAACAAACCTACTCTCCGTTACGATTTCCTCTGTATCTGCTGCGATGTTTTTGGGAATTTCTTCCAATACAGCAACATCTGTTATAGCTTTGTTTGTTAGATTTGTCAGCGTTATTGAAAAGGTTGTTGTATACTGGGTAGCAGTTGCGCTT
>JAGHAR010000082.1 GCA_021161405.1 Candidatus Iainarchaeum sp. | reverse complement strand
CTCAAAGAAATTCTGGAAAAGGAAGGTATCAACTTTGATCAGCAAGCAGTAAAAGAATTAGCAAAGAAATCTGGAGGGGATATGAGGGCCGCTCTACTAGATGCGCAGAGTTTAGCAACAAAGAAAATAACCTCCGAAACTGTAGAGGATATAGGACTTAGAGAGAGGGAGCAAAACATATTTAGCACATTAGCTGGAATATTCAGGGCAAAGAGCATAAACGATGCAAGGCAGGCAATGATGCAAGCAGATATTGACCCAGAGCTTTTGGCTAAGTGGATTGAAGAAAACCTTCCAAGAGAATTCGAAAATAAAGAGGAATTAGCAGAAGCATTCGAAATAATGAGTAAGGCAGATCTTTACGAGGGAAGAATTATTAATAGGCAGTATTTTGGCCTAAAAAGATACTCCTCTGACTTAATTGCTGCAATTAGCGTTGTTGGCCAAGGCAGCAAAAGACATTGGGTGGCATACCAATTTCCAGAGATAGTTAAAAAGCTAAGCAAATCAATCTCTGAAAGAAATATTAAAGAATCATTGGCTGAGAAGATAGCAGCAAAAACACACGCAAGCAAAAGAGAAATAATAAAGGAACTGGAATTCTGGAAAGCAATATTTAGCAATAAAGAGCTAGCAATTGCTCTCGCAGCCTACTTCGATCTTGAAGAGAATGAATTAGAATTCCTCCTAGAAAAAGGAAGTAAAGTTGATGAGATACTGGAAAAAGCCGCAAAGATAAAACCGACAATTGCAAAAATAGCAAGAGGCAAGCAAAAAACATTGTTTGGTTAGCTTTGCTTGAAGGAAATACCTTTAATTTCAATAATGCCGAACTCTCCATCAATTTTGTTAATTTCTATTTCAGCCTCTGTAATAAATTTTTTAATGAGCCAAATATTAGAAAGAATATGCTTTGTAATTCTTGTTTGGATTCTGCTCGTTCCATTGGCCAACACAAGGAAATAGAGGATTTGATCTGCTAAATGTTCATCATAGACAATTTCTGAATTAAGCTTTGCAATAAGCTGCTTTGCTGCTTTAATTGCGAGTTGTTCTGCGTTGTTTCCTTTCCTCCCTAAAACATTTACAGCTAAAACACTATGCTCGAAGAAAGCAATTAGATCAAGGCCCATGCCAGATGTTTCTTTGTTAGGGTCAACCACTACTTCTTGGTGCCAGTCAGTATCTATCTTCCTTAATAAATAATTTTTAGCTGTTCTTGCAAGCGTGTCTGCAATTTCTTTTGGAAGGGAAGCGCAATGGGCAACGCACTTTATATACTGCAAAGAACCTCTTTCCAAAACTTCTATAGGTTTTAATTTTCTGTTAATTTTTTTCGAATTGAATTTTACTAAACCGTTACCTTTTGGATAATATCCTCTCTTTACCAATTCAAATTCGAACCTTGCACCGATAGAATTCACCTCTCTCAAAAAAACATCGGAGAAGAAAGCGCTAGGAGTAGCAAACGGAACATCAGTGCCGCCAAAGAGCTTTATCTGCAGATTAGCAAATAGAGCAGGAAGCATAACAGATTGTAATGCTAAAAAAACACTGCCTGCAGAACCTATGTTTGCAGCAATAGAACAATCCTCAATTCTTCGCGGTTCAAAGTAAAGAGTCCTGCTATTAAGAAACATTCCATTAACCTTTGCATTAGTTATTGTTTTTGCCAATTTTACTGCTGTTAGATGCTGCCTTCTAAGGCCTGGTTTTGGTCTCTTTGCCCTTATATTGTAAATCCTGACCGGCTTTCTAAGTAAGGAGCTTAAAGCAAGAGAATTCCTTAAAATCTGCCCTCCGCCAGAGCCATAACTTGCATCTATCCTTATTGCTTCCATATTGTTTTATTAATTTAAAATAGTTTTTTATTTAGTGGTCTGCATGCAAGAAACTATTTTAGTTACGGGAGCAAGTGGGTTTATAGGCAGATACCTAATTGAAAAATTAAAAAGAATAGGCTATACAACAAAGAATTTCTCAATAGAGCAAGGAGATATTAGAAGGAAGGAAGATTGCGAGAAAGCAGTGAGAGGAGTTAGCCGCATAATACATCTTGCAGCGGAACTAAATGAAAAGAGTAACACTCTATTTGAGACAAATGTAAATGGCACGGAAAATCTGCTTGAGGCAGCGGAAAGGCAGAGAATTAAACAATTCATATTTGTAAGCAGCGCTGGCATCTATGGAGACGTTAAGGGAATTGCAACAGAGGAAACTAAGCCGGAGCCGCTAACAAACTATGAAAAGAGCAAATTAATGGCTGAGCAAAAAGTTTTGGAATTCCAAGAGAGTTTAGCTGTAACGATTGTTAGGCCTGCTTTAGCTTTGGGGCCGAATTCCTACTGGAGGGAGATAATCAAATTGATAAAGAAATGCTTTCCTATAATTGGCTCTGGAAATAATTTTTTTCAAATAATATATGCTGAAGATTTTGCAGATGCGCTCGCATTTCTTATTGATAGGGAGGAGGCAATAGGCGAAATATTTAACATCGCTGCTGATGATGCGAAAACGCTGAACGAATTCTATGAAATTTGTTTGGAAAAATTAGGGATAAAAAATTGCAAGCCAAAGCACATTCCTATTTTTGCTGCAAGGTTGTTAGCGTTATTTTCAAAGAGCAGAATTATTACGCAGGAGCACATTACAAGACTTGTTAAAAATAGAAGATATTCTATTGAGAAGATAAAAGCAATCGGCTGGCAGCCGAAGTATACAACAGAAAGAGCAATTGAGGGGACAATTAAGGAGTTGAAATTACAAGGCGGGATTTAAATTATTTCCTTGCTCTAACACCTTTGCGCATTGCTGCTATCATCTTTCTAATCTTTTCCCTTGCTCTTTTCCTGCTTCCGTTTGTTTTCTCTATTGCGGAGCCAACATGGATTATGCTCGCACCTGCCCTTGCTGTTTCGTAAGCATACTTCTCTTTGCAAACACCACCGGCAACAACAAGAGGAATTGAAATTGTCTTTGCTACTTCAGCAACCATGTTCGGGGGAGCAGGCATTGCTGCTCCGCCACCGCTTTCTAAAATTGCTATATGCATTCCCATGAATTCTCCAGCCAGAGCAGAGGCAGCAGCCAAATAAGGTTTATCTCTTGGAATTAGGTGGGCTCTGCCGACCCAGCCAACCGCTCTACCAGGCTCAACTATAATGTAAGCTGTTGGAATCACCTCTAATTTCATTCTCTTTACAGGCATGCTGGCAGCGATCTGCGCACCGCTTATATAGTAAGGATCCAAAGAATTCAGCATAGACATAAAATAGATTGCATCTGCCTTCTCGCTTATAGTAGCAATATTCCCCGGAAATAGAATTACAGGCAACTTTGATTCTCTTTTAATCTCGACAATTGTATCGTTTAAAATATTTCCCTGCGCTCCAACAGAGCCGCCCACTGCTACTGCTGCTGCTCCCTCCTGCTCAGCAATCGCTGCTACACTTGCAGCATCTGCTGGCTTTTGATTTGGCGGATCTATAACGAGGAAAAACAAACAACCTTCTTCATCTATTCGCTTAACTATACTCCTATAAATCTTGCCGAAATGCCTGCTAAGCATCGCGGAGAACATGAAGAAGAATTATGCAAATCTCTTTAAAAAAATTGGCATATGAGTTTTTCTATGGAATTCAACGAACTAATTGAAAAAATCTGCAAAAAAGCAGGAATTAGTGAGGAAAAAGCAAAAGAGCTTGTTGAGGAGAAGAAGGCAAAGTTTGCTGGCTTATTAACAGATACTGGCGCTGCATATCTTGTTGCAAAGGAATTGAATATAGAGATTGAAGAAGAATTAAACCTTGTAAAGATAGCTGAGCTGAAAGAAGGCATGAGGAATATAGATGTAGTAGCGAGAGTTAAACAGGTGTTTCCTTTAAGAAAATTTGAAAGCTCAAAGGGTAAAGGCAAAAGACTTGACCTGGTTGTAGAAGATGAAACCTCTGAGATAAGACTAAGTTTGTGGCACGATGATGTAAAGCAAATAGATGAGAAGCAGATTGAAAAGGGAGATGTAATTCTGATTAAAAATTGCTATGTAAAGAGATACAAGGAAAAGCCGCAGCTAAACCTCGCTTCTTCTGGCGTAATAGAAAAAAACCCAGAAATAGAAGCTGCAAAGAATTTAGTAGAGGAGAAAAAAACCAAAAAGCTTGCAGAACTAACCGCTCAAGAAACAAATGTCGATGTTGTTGTTAGAATTGCTAGAATATATTCTGAAAGAAGTTTCTCAAAAGAAACCTCTGGGAAATATCTGCCCTTTGAAATAGTAGATGATACAGCAAAGAAGAGAGCAGTTGCATGGAATGACGCTATCGAATTGATAAAACCACTTAATGTAGGAGAGCTTGTAAAGATTGAAAATGCATATACAAAAGATAACAACGGAGAAGTAGAGCTGCATCTTGGTTATGCAGCAAGAGTAATAAGGGATTACAACTACGAATTGCCGGAATTACATTCTCTACTCGGAACGGAGAGAAACATTAAAAAGATTTCAGAATTAGCAGAGGGAGATAAATTCGTAGAAATAGAAGGAGTTATTGTTGATGTTGATGCTCCCAGATTCTTTTCTGTATGCGAAAAATGCGGTTCAAAGATAGAAATTGTGAACGGAAAGACAGTATGCCCAAGATGCAACGAAACAACACCTATTGAAAAGCCAATAATAAGCATGCGCATAGATGATGGCTCAGCGCAGATTAGTTCTGTCTGCTTTGGCGATGATGCAGAAAGGCTAATAGCAAAGATCGATGAATTTGTTCCTGAAGCAAAACAGAAAGAGCCTGCAACAAAGCTAAATGAATTGGTTGGGAAGAAGATAAACGCAAGCGGATTTGTAAGAAAGAGTAGCTTTGAAGAGAAAGAATTTGTAATTAAGGAAGCCAAGATTTCAGCGGCAAAATAACCTCTAAAAATGTTTTTCTTTAATAACAGCGCAATAATTAACAAATTAAATATAATGTTCCAAAATTTTATTGGTGCTCAATATGGAGGAAAAGCAAAGCAAAAAGATAAAAACAATCCATGATTTGCCTGGCATAGGGCCGCAGGCAGCAGAAAAGCTATTGGCTGCTGGCTATAGAACAATAGAAAGCATAGCTGTTGCAAGCCCTATGGAGCTTGTAGAGGTTGCTGGTTTGGGAGAGCTAACAGCAGAGAAAGCAATAAAAGCTGCTAGAGATTCTCTAGAAATGGGTTTTGAAACCGCGGATAAGCTAGCCCAAAAAAGAGCCACGATAGGAAGAATTACAACAGGGAGCAAAGCTTTAGATGAATTGATCGGCGGAGGCATAGAGACGCAAAGCATTACAGAGGTTTATGGAAAATTTGCAAGCGCAAAAACACAGCTATGCTTTCAGTTAGCTGTTACAGTGCAGCTGCCGAAGGAAAAAGGCGGTTTAGAAGGAGCTTGTCTTTATATTGATTCTGAAAATAGTTTTAGGCCTGAAAGG
>JAGHAR010000065.1 GCA_021161405.1 Candidatus Iainarchaeum sp. | reverse complement strand
TTTCTCATCAACAAAGAGACTGGAAATAAGTATTATTCCTAAAGGAGCAGCAGTAAGTACATCGCTCTTCTCTGTTGCACCCGCAAGCACTATAGAAAGGAAGCTTGTTGTTTGGCTGAAAGAAGATGTTGCTGTTTTAAGCTTCGAAGCAAAGAGCAACAGCTGCAGGCTGGTCAAGAAGGTTGTCATAATTAAAAAGCATGAGGAGCTTCAGGAGCCAGAAATCAGTGCAAGGATTGTGGAAGACAAACCAGGAGAATTTACGCTGGACATAAACATCGAAAACAAAGAAAGCAAAACCATAGATGCTAACCTAGCAATTGAGATTCCTCCTGGCTTTTCTACGGAGAGAAGTGAACAACTAATAAAGCTCAATCCAAATAGCTCCGCAAATATTAAATTCAAATTGAAGTCAGAAAAGCCGTTAGAAAAGGAAGAAAAAATTTTGGTAAAGGCGACTGTTGATAGTAAGGTTATAGAAAGAGAAATAATATTAGCCCCGAAAAAGAAGCCAAACATTATAGGAGCAATAAGCTCTGCCCTCTTTAGCTTAACCGCAACTCCTACTGGAATTCTTTTGCTGATTGTAATAATTCTACTAATTCTCGTTTTGCTTTCACTGCCAACTCCTAAAAAAAGAAAAAGGAAACCAAAAAAAGGTAACAAAAAAGTCGAACTCGAAAAAATGGCAGTATAGTGATATTTATAAAGGTTTTTTATAAAGAAATAGAATTATTATCAGAAATTTAGGGATGCGGCACACTGCGCACCAACGGTGCGTAAATGCCATATCCTATGGCTGTTTTTCGCATCCCCGAGAGGAGAAAAATGGTAAAGAAGAGTAAGCCACGCTCAGGCAGCTTGGCCTTTTATCCCAGAAAGCGCGCTGCGCGCGAAACGCCTAGCTTTAGGACTGTAAAAAGAGATGGAAAAGAAATAAAACCATTGAATTTTATCGGTTATAAAGCAGGTATGCTGAGCGTTGTTGGCAAAAACATCCACGAAGGAAGCCCAAGCTATGGCCAAGAAGCTGTTTTGGCTGCAACCGTTATAGAAACCCCTCCAATAAAAGTGTTCGGAATTAGAGCTTATAGAGAAACGCCATACGGCCTCGAAATTCTGACAGAGGTTACAACAGACAACATAGATAAAGAATTAAGAAGGAGAATCAAACGGTTTAAGGAAAAGAGTAAAGATAAGAAAAAAGAAGAAAAGAAAGCAGAAGGAAAGGTTTCGATAGAAGAAATAGAAAAGCTTGTTAAAGAAGGCAAGGTTAATGAAATTAGATTGCTTGCACATACACAACCAAAGCTAACAGCTATAGGCAAGAAGAAGCCAGAGGTAATTGAAATTTTCCTAAACGGAACTCCGGAGGAGCAGCTTAAATACGCTATGGAAAAGCTTGGAAAAGAAATAACAGTGAAAGAGGTTTTCAATGAAAAAGATTTTATAGATGTAAAAGCAGTTACAAAGGGCAAGGGCTTTGAGGGCGTAGTTAAAAGATTTGGCGTAAAGATACAAAGACCAAAAGCAAAAAAAAGGAGAATTGTCGGTTCTATTGGGCCTTGGACACCTGCAACGGTTATGTGGACCGTTCCTAGGCCAGGACAGCATGGTTATCACTCAAGAACAGAACTGAACAAAAAGCTAATTCTGATAGGATCAAAAGATGAAACAGACAAGGTAAATCCAAAAGGCGGATTTACTGGATATGGCCTAGTAAAAAACGATTACATTGTAATTATCGGTTCAACCCCAGGACCAAGAAAGAGAGCCGTTGCATTGAGACAGGCAGTAAGAGAAGCAAAAGAAAAAGGCGTTACAATTGAAACTATAGAGAGGATAATAAAGTGATGGTAATGAAAGCGACAGTGTACTCTCTGGAAGGAAAAAAAGTTAAGGAAATAGAATTGCCGAAGGTTTTTGAAACAGAGTTCCATCCAGAAGTAATAAAAAGAGCAGTATTAGCTATACAAACAGCAAAGCTTCAACCAAAAGGAATAAAGCCAAATGCGGGCAGAGATACAAGCGCAGAAGCAAGAAGCTCAAGGCAACTGCCATTTATGGAAAGGACAATAAATGTTGGCAGAGCAAGATTGCCGAGAACAAAAGATAGAAGATATCTGCTGCAGGGAAGAGTAGCAAAAGTTCCGCAGGCAGTCGGCGGTCCCAGAGCGCATCCACCAAAGGTTGAAAAGAAGATTGTCGAAAAGATTAATAAAAAGGAGAAAATCCTCGCTTTGAAATCAGCAATTGCTGCAACCGCAAAGGAAGAAATTGTAAGAAGCAGACATGAAATTAACAGCAAAATAGAATTGCCAATAATAGTAGAATCGAAATTCGAAAAGCTCTCGAAAACAAAAGATGTTCTTAATGTTTTAGAAAAATTGGGTCTTGCAAATGAGATAGAAGAAGCAAAGAAAAAGAAAAAGATCCGCGCAGGAAAAGGAAAGAGAAGAGGAAGAAGATACAAGCGAAAGAAAAGCCTGTTGATAGTAACATCCGATCCAAAAGCAGCTATAAGGAATGCTGCAGAGAATCTGGAAGGAGTAGATGTGCAATATGTTAAATTCTTAAACGCAAAACTTCTGGCTCCGGGTACAAAGGCAGGCAGGTTAACTGTATGGAGTGAGAATGCAATAAAGATGCTGGGTGAGCTTTATGGTTGATGAAAAGAAAAAGGAAAAAGATAAAAAAAGAAAAATTATTGAAAGAGAGGATATAATTCTATATCCGCTAATAAGCGAAAAAACAACAAATATGATTGAGGCAGAAAATAAACTGTGCTTTGTTGTTGACGACAAAGCAAATAAAGCAAAAATTAAAGAAGCAGTTGAAAGGGCTTATAATGTAAAGGTAACAAAGGTAAACGTAATAAGAG
>JAGHAR010000028.1 GCA_021161405.1 Candidatus Iainarchaeum sp. | reverse complement strand
GTATATGGCAGAGAAAAAAGCAGCACCACCAGACACCCACTCTCTTGTTTTTTTGGGTAAAGAACTTAAAATAAATAAAAAATTTTTCCCAATTTTGAAAAATTTAACAACAGATTTTATTGCATCAAGATATCCAGACATTACGTTTGCGTTGCCTTATGAAGAATACACTTATGAGATTGCCAACGAGTATATTAAACAAACAGCAGAGGTCTTAAAATGGATAGCAAAGAAATTAAAAGGGAAGCAAAAAGAATAGCTAATTCCATAAAGGTAAAACTCCCAGATGCGAAGGTTTATGTTTTTGGAAGCGTTGCAGCTGGCAGCTATATAGAAGGGAAGAGCGATATCGATATGGTTGTGGTTTCAAAATTTTTCTCTAATAAAAAATTTCTGGAGAGGTTACATGCCCTCAATAGTTTTTTTGATTTTCCAGATGTGAAAATAGATATAATTCCACTAACACCGAAAGAATTCGCAGAGCTTTCGAAAAGAAAAACAAGCGCTCTCTACGGGATGAAAAAGAAGGCCATTTTACTTTAAAATCAAAAATTTAAGTTCTTTTGTACCTATTTATTTATGTGCCGGCGTGGCGGAGTGGTCTAACGCGCCTGCCTCGAGAGCAGGTGTCCTTCGGGACGCGCAGGTTCGAATCCTGCCGCCGGCGATCTTTGTTTTTTTCTTTACAATGATTTTGATCAAACTTTTTCTAAAAGTTTGCCTGCCGCCGGCGATTATTCTTTAATTTTGCTCAGCTCTGCTAGAAGCCTTATTGCGTTTATATCAACAACACCTATTAGTTTGCCCCTCTTCTTTACTCCCACAACAGGAATACTGTTTTCTATTATAGTTAGAAACAACTCGGACAACGGTTTTTTGTAATCTATAGTTTTAAGCTCTCTCGCAATTGATTTTACTGATGCATTTTTGGAAGAATTAGCCAGCATCCCTAATGTTAGAATTTTATAGCTGTTTTTCTCCTTAATAATCAAATAGTTTGTTTTTTCTTTTACCATATTTTCTATTGCTTTAGCAACAGTTGCTTTAGAGCTTATCATTTTTGGCTTAACAATAGCATCTTTTGTTGAGAACTTTGTAAGCAAGTGTTTAATTTCAACTACTTCTCTTTCCTGTTGCGCTCCGAAAAACAGAAACACAGCTACTGCTGCAATTATAATATTCGCACTTAACAGACCAACGATGAACAGAAATGCGGAGAAGAATAAACTGAATTTTATTATGGCGCGAGTTGCATTTAATTCGCCAATTTTTCTGCTTAGTAATGCTCTTGCAACTCTGCCGCCATCGAGAGGCAAAGCTGGCATCAAATTGAAAACCCCGAGAATGAGATTTATCCAGATTAACATATTCAATGGATTGTTTTTTGCGATCGATTCAAAATCAATAAAAAAAGGAATTCCTAAAAATTGTCCAACAATTAGTGCAACTATGACAAGCAGAAAATTAAATAACGGGCCAGCAATCGCAACTCTAAGCTCATCGCTTGGATTTTTCAATAAACCTTCTGTAAACGCTATGCCGCCTATTGGAAGCAGAATTATTTTTTTCACTTTCATGCCACGATTTGTCGCAACAATACTGTGTACAAGCTCATGGAAAAGGACAGAGCCGAATAAGAAAAACAAAAACAAGCTATATGCCAATATCCCTGTTGGATTAAAGAACAGTAGCATGAGCAGTATTGCGATTATTATTATGATGAATGTAAAGTGCAGCTCGATTCTTATTCCTGCAACCTCTCCGATTTTAAAGCCCATAGCTTAGAATTAGCGCAAACTCTTTAAAAAGTCAATTACTCTTTTTTGTGCATTGCAGTTAAACGCCCTGCTTCTTATATACTCTAAATCCAATGGCTTGTTTAGACATATGCTTTTTACATCCTCATAGTCATATTTTCCCTGATCTGCTCCGCGCTGAGTTATAGATTTTAATACTACGATATCTTCCGGAGATAAAACTTTCATCGGTATTCCAGCAATTTCCACTTCTCTTACGCGAGTGAACATCTTAAAGGAAGGATTAAAGTGGTAGGTTTGGCCGTTTATATGAAATCTTGAATTAGAAACAAACTCCACGGTTACGCCATCAATCTCGAAGTATATATTCCATGCATCTCCAAACTGCTTTTTTTCATAGGCAGGCTCTCTTTTCAAGAATTCCTTGAACGCTTCTACAATCTTCTCAGAATCCTTCTTAAAGAAAAAGATATCAATGTCTTTTACAGGTCTTTTAGAGCCGTAGGCAACCGCAGCCAAGCCGCCAGTTACAGCCCAATCAATCCCTAAATTTTCCAATCTCTCTTTGATAATTTTCAATACCTTTTTCAGCTTTTCCTCGGGGATGCCTTCCATATGCATTATATACAGAAACTGATATTTAAAGGTTTTTGTTGTTTATTACGCCTTTAATTGCAAAATGTTGATAACTCTTCAAATGGACCGGACGGGATTCGAACCCGTGGCCTCCACCATGCCAAGGTGGCGCTCTACCAACTGAGCTACCGGCCCATCACAACCTTTTCTTTAAAAAAGAAAAGGTTGATCAAAAGAAAATTTTTCTTTAATTTATTTTATTAGCCATGTGGATAACAATAAAATTAGCTGATTTAAATTAAAAATTGTTATGCTGGTTAGCGCTTTTTTCTTGATGTGCCGCTTCTAAACTGCCTTGCAAATGCTCTAAGCTCGTCCTGAAATTCTAAAGTAACAACAATTGCGAACATTACTGCTAATGCAATCGCAAACGCCACTATGAATGGAGCTATGAAAATTTTTATTAGTTCTATAATTGTATTGATGCTTTGCTGCTCGAACACAAGCGATAAAGCAAACACACCCGCAAACAAAACTATTATAAACTCAACAGCAATTGCAACAGGCCTTCTAATTTCATATGTTGTTGCTTCAATCAAATTCCTAACAAACCTGGCTGCAAGTAGGCCAACAATAAAGGCTAAAACAGCAACCAACAATTTAGGTATTAAAATTACAATATATGTAATTGTTTCTTTTATAACTTTCAGATGGATAAAGCCGACAGCCTCAGCCAAAAATACAGCAAACACCCATATTTTAACAATTATTCCCATTATTACAGAGATCTTTTGTCCTCCGAGAACAGCTGCCAAATTTTGCTCCTCAATCCATGCATCCAGTTTAATTCCCTGCAATATTCTAATTGTAATGTGTTTGAACAAGTGTGCGATTAGATAACCAATTATCACAATCACAACAGCAACAGCCAGATTTGGAATTATATTAACTGTTTGCATCCAGAGCTTTGCTATAACTTCTCCAACCGCCTCAAGCATTTTCTCACTTGTTAAATCTACAACCAAAGTTATATTTAAAGCTATCGTATGAAATTATTGTATGCCTAAAGAATTGATGTATAAAAAATTTGCAAAGTATTACGACAAGATTCAAGCACAAAAGAAGGATTATAGCAGAGAAGTTGACTTTATAGAATGGGCAATCAAAAAGCACAAGAAGAGCGAAGGTAATAAGCTTTTAGATGTTGCTTGCGGTACTGCAAACCACGCTGTTTTGCTGGAGAAGAACTACAAAATTCTTGGAATTGATATAAGCAAAGAGATGCTAGAAATAGCTAAAAGGAAAACAAAAAACGTAAAATTTGAAATTTGGGATATGAAAAAATTAAATTTGCCAGAGAGATTCGATGTGATAATTTGTATGTTTAGCGCTATAAATTACAATACAAGCTATAGCGAGTTAGAAACAACACTCAGAAATTTCTACAACCATTTGAAACCGGGAGGTGTTTTAATTTATGACTTAGGTTTTAACAAAGAGACCTGGATTGAAGGTTACACACAGATTGTAACTGTTGTTGAAGATGGCCTGCAATTAGCTAGAATTTCACAGAGCCACTTGGATGGTGATGTTTTCAATGCAAATTTCATATTTTTGGTTAAAGATAAAGGGAAGTTTGATTTTGACATTGATCAGCATAAAATAGGCGTATTCGAAACACTAAAGGTTAAGAAAATAATGCAGAAGATAGGATTCAAAACAATAATTTATTCGGATTTTACAAAAAGGCTCTGGAGCAAAAAGCTGAAGAAAAAGCCAGTGTTTGTTGGAATAAAGCCCTAGTGTATCTTTTGCATTTCTCAGTATTCTTCGCATTTAACCTCAAAGTAATTCTTTGGATGGCTGCATGAAGGGCACTTCTCTGGAGGTATTTTACCATAATACACATAACCACATTTTCTGCAAACCCAATATACTTCCTTCTCTTTTTTGAACACAGTGCCAGCTTCAACTTCTTTTAGCAAAGCCTTATAGCGCTCCTCGTGATGCTTCTCAGCGATAGCAATTGCTCTTAATCTTTGCGCAATCTCTGTTAGGCCTTCTTTTTCAGCTATATCGGCAAATTCCGGATACATCTTTGTATGCTCATAATTCTCGCCGGCAATCGCTGCTTTTAGATTCTCTATTGTATTGCCAAGAACAGTAGGTGCTGTCGCCTCCACTTTGATTTCTCCAATTTCTTCATCGCTTTTCTTTTTCAATTCGCTAATCAACCTAAAAAGCCATTTTGCGTGCTCTCTTTCGTTTTCTGCTGTTGCCAAGAAAATTTCTGCAATCTGCTCATATCCTTCTTTCTGCGCTATCTTTGCGTAGATTGTGTAGCGATTCCTTGCTTGGCTTTCTCCTATAAATGCCTTTGCCAAATTTTTGATTGTGTTTTTCATTTCATCACCTCAATTTCGTTTTCCCTTAATGTATTTACAATCCTTTCCTCTAATTCAGCAATAGTCCCGTTGTTATCAATCTTTACATCAGCCATTTTCAATACCTCTGCCAAACCTTTGTTTTTTATGTCTCTTTCATCTCTCCGCATAAATTCTTCGAATGTTTGCGGATCTGCATCACTCCTCCTCTGAAATCTTATCTCTGGCTTAGCAGAAATTTCAATTAAAAGAAATTTTTCTGCTTTTTCCCTTAAATAATCTGCCTCTTCCGGCGATCTTACGCCGACAGCCACTACTCTGCTGTAATTCTTTGCCTTCTCCCACAGATACTTTGCCAACACTCCTCGGCCGTGCTTTGCTCTGAGTTCATCTCCAACTATTGAGAGATTCATTTTGTTTAATTCTAAATTCCTTTTTCTGACCTCTTCCTTTAAAAAATCGCTGAAAACAAGCTTCACAAAACCTTTTTTAGCTAAAATATCAGCAGCAGTGTCTTTGCCAGCCCTAGCCAGACCTGTTAGTGCAACAATTACTGTCATGCAAAACAGAAAAATAGAAAAAATAAAAAAGGGAGATGCTGTTACATCTCCATTCCCTGTGGAGGCATGCCAGAGCCTGGCTGTGAAGTGCTTTCCTTCTTTGCACTTCCTGCTATGATGTCATCTATTCTTAGAATCATTTGGGCTACTTCTGTTGCACTGCTTATTGCGTGCGTTTTCACTGATAACGGCTCCACAACCTTTGCCTTCTTCATGTCTGTGATTTTTCCTTCGTAGACATCTATGCCAGCATAAACCTCGCCCGCATTGTGCTTGCTTCTCAACGCTACTATTGTATCTAAAGGATTCATACCTGCTGTCTCTGCCAATGTTCTCGGAATCTCCTCCAGAGTCTCTGCAAAGGCTTCTATTGCTAGCTGCTCTCTGCCGCCGACCTGCTTTGCATAATCTCTCAGCCTATTTGCGATCTCTGTTTCAAAGGAACCGCCGCCATAAACTACTCTGCCGTCTTTTATTGTTGTTGCTACTGCCATCAATGCATCATGCACTGCTCTCTCTGCCTCGTCAACAACATGCTCTGAGCCACCTCTTATTAGTATACTCAAGCTCTTTGGATTCTCGCAGCCCTCGATGAACACCATTTCATCTCCTGCAACTTTCCTCTCCTCAACAAGCTTTGCCTTACCGAGATCATCGCTGCTTAAATCATTTATACGAGAGACGATCTTCGCACCAGTAGCTCTGCTTATTGCTTCCATGTCACTCTGCTTTACTCTCCTCACAGCCAATATCCCTGCTTTAGCCAAGAAGTGCTGTGCAATGTCATCTATGCCTTTCTGGCATATAACGACGTTAGCGCCAGACTCCTTTATCTTGTCTACCATGTCTTTGAGCATCTTTTCTTCCTGATCAATAAACGCCTGCAACTGATCAGGACTTGTAATTTCAATCCTTGCGTCTGTTTCTGGTTCTTTCATCTCTAATGCAGCGTCTATCAGTGCAATCTTTGCGTTCTCTATTCTTTTTGGCATCTGCGGATGCACGACCTCTTTATCAATTACAATTCCCTGAATTAGAGCAGTATCGTGCAAAGAACCGCCTTGCTTTTTCTCTATCTTTACATTGTCAATATCTACTCTTATCTTATCTTCGTTCTTCTCTGCTACTGCCTGTATTGCGTCGACAACTATCTCAGCTAGATGCTTTGCTGCTTCCGCTGCCTTGCCAGTCATTGAGGTCATTGCAATTTCCATTAGAGTTTTCTTGTCATTTATATCCACTTTCTCTGCAATCTCTTCTGCTATTTCCTTTGCCTTCTCTGCTGCCTCTCTGTATCCTTTAATGATAATGCTTGGATGAATTTCCTCATCCAAAAGGTTTTCTGCATGCTTTAGCATTGTTCCTGCTAATACCACTGCTGTTGTTGTACCGTCTCCAACTTCGTCATCTTGTGCCTTTGCAACCTCTACCATCATCTTGCCGACTGGATGCTCGATGCTCATTTCATCAAGTATTGTTGCACCATCGTTGCTAATTGTAATATCGCCGAGTTCATCGACAATCATTTTGTCCATTCCTCTCGGCCCTAATGTACTTTTCACTGCATTGGCAACTGCCTGCGCAACCAGAATATTCAGGCGTTGAGCATCTCTGCCGCGTGTACGTTTTGTTCCTTCAGCAAGAAATATTACTGGCTGCTGCTGTACTTCTGCCAAATTCCCACCTCCTTCAAAGGTTTAATAATAATTCGCATTATATATTATTTCAATAAAAAAGCAGCAAATTTTTAAAAAGGTTTGCAAAAAATTGGTGGACATCTATGCAAATAAAACTCGAACTTGTTGAACCGCGTTTAAGCAATTTCCTTGCAAAATACAGGCTAGAATTACTTCGCTGTATAGCAAAGGGCTTCTCTAGTTATGTTTTCCTTGTTAAGGGGAATTCAAAAAAATTCGCCCTAAAAATTCAAAGGAAAGATTCTCCCAGAGAGAGCATAGAAAAAGAAGCGGAGCTGCTGAAAATTCTGAATAAATATTCTATCGGCCCGAAACTTTACAAATTTGACAAAGAGAACAAAGCAATCCTTATGGAATTCGTAAAAGGCAAAACTCTTGCAGAATTTTTGGAAGAGAAACCAAAAAGAAGCGAATTCATCAAAATCTTTTCAGAGTTGTTAAGGCAGGCAGCGTTACTCGATTTCCTTGGCATAAGCCATGGCCAGCTTGGAGGAAAATTAAAGAACATAATAATCACTTCAAAAGGAAGGGTTGTAATTATTGATTTTGAAAAGGCAAGCAAAGAGCGGAGAGCAAAGAATGTTACGCAGCTTTTAGGAGCATTAATATTCAACAAACACTCTTATTATGCAAAAATTGTAAAGAATTTGCTGTTTGAATAACAGATGAGCTAGAATTATTATTGCTCTGTTTTCTTCGCAAGCTTCCTCGCAATTCTATCTCTCAATGAGAATTGCTCATCCACTTCATTGATTAGAACATCGCATTCTGCTTTAATTGCCTCTAGCTGCTTTATCAAGCGTTCTTTCTCTGTTTCGAGCTCTTCTATCTTTACATATGGCCTTATCGCCTCCTGAAGCATCCAGAGATCAACGCTTCTATAAGGATAGGAGTCCATCTTTCTGGCAATTATTGCAACAAACTCTGCGAGCCATTTGTTTAATTCTTCTTTAACCTCTCTCTTTATCTGCTTCCCCGGCTGGAGATTAGCTCGCATTATCCTG
>JAGHAR010000084.1 GCA_021161405.1 Candidatus Iainarchaeum sp. | reverse complement strand
TTTTTATAGTGTGGCTCTATATCGTAGAATATCTGCTGATTTTTTATTAATTTATAGATTCCCGGAATGCTTAGATAATTTTCCTGTATGCATCTGTGATGGCTTTCAACATCTTTATTTATAAAGCGAGCTATCATATTCCAGTTGCCTCCTATGATTGGAGTTAGCATATAGATATGCGGGTCTTTTTTTACAGCTTCCAAATATCTGTTGAATATTTCTTTTTGGGAGAAATCGATCTGCATAAGCACTATCGCCTCTAAACTATAGCCGAGCTTCTTGAAATTTATCTTAGGGCCAAAACCTGTTAGAATTCCTTTCTGCTTCAAAAATTCGAGGGAGCTTTTTATTGTTGCTAAATGATATCCAGTATAGCGCTTTATCTGCTTTAAATTCGGTACAACAGAATTGGGCTTTAGCAAAGATTCCAGAATATTAAGGCGGATTTCATCATCGAAGCGCATCTGATTTGGCATCATTTTTCACCTATTTTAGTTTAGTAATGATGTTAAAAAATTACACAATTGTTATTTTAAGTGTTACTATTTTTACATGAAAAACTAAATAATTGATATAAAGGAGTTTGCGTAATAGAATAATACCACTAAAAGGAGGGGATGCCAAAAGACAGTTTAGTGGGGGGCGGGAGGCTCACCGCGCCAAAGCGGTTGGATTTTTGCCCGCCCCACTGATTCTCTCTTTTTGAATTCCCTCTCGAAGAATTATGTTTTTTAAGATGATTGGCGTCTCTATCGGTATGCACTATCGTGGTTCTTTACAAGCTGGCATATTGTTGCTAATAATAGCGGCTCTCGCTACTGCTGCTGTTTTTTTCTATCTATATATTCCAACACAGCCGCCGATTGCGGATGAAACTGGATGGACGGAAGAAGGTCTAAAAAGTGTACTAAATGCAAATAACGAATTTGCTTTTGACCTATACAACAAACTATCGAAGGAAGTAAACGGCAATCTTGTATATTCCCCGTACAGTATCTTCTCTGCACTAACAATCGTGTACGAGGGAGCAAAGGGCAAAACCGCTTCCGAAATGAGAACAACCCTCCACCTTCCAGCTGCTCTTACTCTGAGAGGTAATTTCGGTAAGCTTTACAATATTATCAATAAAACGAGCAATGGATGCGAGTTGAGAACTGGAAATGCATTATGGATTCAAAAGGACTATCCTATACTCGATAGCTACAAGAATGTAGTAGAGAAATATTACGGTGCAAAATCTGCGAATCTGGACTTTATCAATGAAACGGAAAGATCGAGGAGAATAATTAACAGTTTCATTGAGGAGCAGACAAACGGCCGTATCAAAGAACTTATACCGCCTGACTATTTAACAGAATGGACGAGAATGGTTATTACGAATGCTGTCTATTTTAGCGGGGAGTGGAAATGGCAGTTTGAGCCAAAGAACACGAGGAAAATGGATTTCAGGACTTCGGATGGAAAGATTGCAAGGGTAGAGATGATGCGCATGAATCCAGAGGATGTCGAGTTTTACTATGCAGATTTACATAACCTTCAACTGCTGGAGCTGCCATATGCTAATGAAAAGATTTCTATGTGGATTATACTTCCTAAAAACGATCTTAGCGAGATTGAGCCCATAACACTGGAAAAATTCCAAGAATGGAAGAAAGCAGCGAAAAAGACAGAGCTAGCTGACATATATATTCCAAAGTTCGAATTTACCACAAAACAAGAGTTAAAAGACGTGTTGCAGAATCTAGGAATTAGGGAGGCCTTTTCAGAAGATGCCGACTTTTCAGGTATTACTGATAAAAAAGAACTATTCATAGATTTCGTTATTCATCAGGCATATATCAACGTACATGAAAAAGGAACGGAAGCTGCGGCAGCAACCGCTGTTGGAATGAAATTAACTGCGGTTCCTGTATTCAATGTATTTAAGGCAGATCATCCGTTTGTTTTCATAATTCAGGAAAGAGAGACAGGTGTTATTCTGTTTGTTGGTAAGGTTGTAAATCCAATAAGCAAATAATAAAAAATAAAATACCGGATAATGAACAATGTTTATTTGCGATAGCTTTTTATTTCCATTGTAATCTATACTATCTATGCTTTTGCTCTGGATTATTGCAGCTATAATTGTAATTGTTCTGCTTGCATTTATTTTTATTTACAATTCCTTAATTGTGCTGCAAAGACGAGTGAACAATGCATGGGCCCAAATAGATGTTCAACTCAAAAGAAGAGCAGACCTAATTCCGAATTTGATTGAGACAGTTAAGGGATATGCAAGATTCGAGAGAAAAGTGCTTAACGAAATTACAAAAGCAAGAACTGCTTTGCTTAAAGCAAAGAGCCCTGCAGAGGCAGCAAAGGCAGAAAGCAGTATTGCCTCAGCACTAAAAACAATATTCGCTGTAGCAGAGAGCTATCCAAAACTGAGAGCAAGCGAAAACTTTAAGGCATTGCAGGAAGAATTTGCAACCACTGAGAATAGGATAGCGTATGCCAGGCAGTTTTACAACGACAGCGTAATGGAATACAATACAGCTATCAGCATATTTCCAAATAGAATAGTTGCTTCTCTCTTTGGCTTTAAGCCGAGAGAATATTTTGAGCTGCCTGAGGAGAGCAGAGCAAGGAAAGCAGTAAAGGCAGATTTTAGTGATTTAGCTTAATTTTTTAATTTATTTTTTCTTTAGTGTTAATTTATGAATTTTTATGAACAGATTGCACTAAACAAGAGGAAAACCTTCCTGCTGTTTTTAGTTTTTTTCTTCCTAGCTATTGCTATTGGCTTAGCGTTGGATTACATTACTGGCTTTGGCTTTATAATGCCTTTTGTTGCTATCTTTGCATTCATCTATGCTTTTATCTCCTACAAATTCGGAGATAAAATTGTTTTGGCTGTTAGCAGAGCTAAGCCAGCTGTTGGCAAAGAATTCAGAGTATTGCATGATATTGTTGAAGAGCTTTGCATTGCTGCTGGATTGCCAAAGCCAAAGGTTTATTATATGCCGGAGGAAGCAATAAATGCATTTGCAACAGGTACTAATCCTAACAACGCGAGCATCTGCGTAACATTAGGCGCATTAAAGAAATTGAATAGGGAAGAATTAGCTGGAGTAGTTGCCCATGAACTTTCGCATATTAAAAACTATGATATAAGGACGATGATGATTGCTGCTGTGTTAGTTGGCTTTACTGTTTGGATTTCGGATATATTGCTTAGAAGCATGTGGTTTTCCAGCTCAAGGGAGGACAAAAATTCCCTGCTTATAGTTCTTGGCATAGTTTTGGCTCTTTCTGCTCCAATAGTTGCGCAGCTTATTAAATTAGCTATCTCCCGCTCTAGGGAATTTTTAGCGGATGCTACTGCTGTGCAGATCACCCGCTATCCAGATGGCCTAGCAAACGCATTGGAAAAGATTAAATTGGAGGCAATTCCAATGAGGAGCGCAAGCAACGCTACCGCGCATCTATTTATTGCCAATCCATTTAAAGGAAAAGGCCAATTTTTGGCTAATCTATTCAGCACACATCCGCCGATAGATGAACGCATAAAGCGCTTGAGGGAGATGTAAAGAGTGATGTTGCTTTAGAATACCTATTAAAATATAAGATTTGACTAATGCTTTCAATTCGAGAATTAAGGGTTTAAACTCAGCAGTCCAGCACTATCAACCAAAGCGAATAGTTGTTTACAAAGCTATTTTTGCAGTCAAAACAAAAATAAAATAAATCAAATG
>JAGHAR010000039.1 GCA_021161405.1 Candidatus Iainarchaeum sp. | reverse complement strand
GATATACAGGATTGTTTTACAATTTTGTCAAATGGGCGTGGAATAAACTCAAAAGTTTAGCAAGCAAGATTCCTGGCCTGACACAAATACACATAGATACACCAGGTATGATAGTTAGATATGGCGCTAAAGGAAGCGTATGTCCTGGCTTGAATCCGGATCCGGACATAGCAGCGAAGGTAAGATTCTGGCTGTTAGGCGCAGGAACAGGTAGTACTGTGAGAGGAGTTAAACCTTATGTAGTTCTCCTCCCTTATAAATCTGGCAAAACAGACGCTGAGAGCGAATTTGCAAAGGCTGTTAGCAATTTGCGACAAGTCAAGGTGTTTGGTTCAAGTTATTATAAAGTATGCGAGCTCGGTAGTGTTTGCCGAAATGCAACATTTGGCAGTTTTATCGAAATAAAAATCCCGGATTCAGCAGATAAATATTTATCGAACTATAACAAAGCAATGGGCTCTGTTATGCCGCTGAAGGCATCCAAAGAAGAAATTGCACAGATTTTAGAAAAATTCAAAGGCAAAAAATTGCATCTTAATGTTGCGTCTTCCGCGGAGCGTAGCACTATATACTTTTATCTACGAGAGAATTTAAGTGAGGATGTAATTGATTGCCATGTATTGCCAGGCCCTTATGTTGGATTTGCCCTGAAAGAGGGCGAATATATGCAATGCTATGGTTTGAAGAATTTCAAAATTTATTTGATTAAGAAAAGACTCGGCTCTTATAATGGGCAGATAACATTTGTTCCATTTATAGACAGGCACGACCCCTCTGTTTTGGAAATAATGGCAAAGCTTGGAGCCAAGGCAGGCGAATCAATCAAGAAGGAATGGACCGAGCTCTCGAGAAAAGCAAGGGAGATGAAAAGTGATATAAGCAGCTCCGTGGTTGATGGTTATAGAAAATTTAAGAATAAGCTTATTAGTATCTTTGCTAGAATTTCCAGTAGTGTTTCTAAGGCAGCCCGTTCGGCTACTCAAGCAGCGAGCAATGTTGCAAAGAAAGTATCGGAAGCTATTCGCGGAAAGAAAGAAACCAAAAGAGAAGAGGGCGAGGCAGTCGGTATGGATGAACTTGCGCTTGTAGGAGAAAAAATTTCCACAAATATTGAGATTGGAAAAAACAATCTTAAAGTAGTGGCGCAAGGTAAAGTCCCAACAAAACTTGAGATAATTAAAGAAGCAAGCTTTGTAAAACTTGCAAGGATAGGTGTTAACAGATATATTAATTTCTATAATCCTAAGAAAGAAATAATAAGTAGAGTCCAAATTACATCTGATAACAAAGTGTTTGAGTCCACGACTCCAAAAAAAGGAGGCAAATTCACAAAAGCTGTTGAGAGAGATAAAGCAGCGAAAATCATTGCCTTGTATGAATTATTCTCTTTATTTGAAGGAGACAACAAATTACACCCATTAGAAATTTCAAAGGCAAAGCTCTATCTATGGCGTTCCTCAAGCAAGGAATCTTGCTTCAAAGAAGACGGTTATGCAGCAAAGATAAAGTCCCCGAGTAAAGAGTATCCGGATGATTATGCTGACGATTACTTCGGTGCAGAGTTAAAACCTGGAGACAAATTTAAAATTTCTACATGGCGAGAGATTAAAACAAAGAAGGATGACGAAAAAGGTTGCAATATTGAATTTGATCTTGGTGAATCGAAAGAGGAATTGCCTTTGCCAAAAGACAAAGAGGCCTTGTATTGTGTCGGCCTAGATTTGTTTGTTGATGGCAAAGCAGACTGCCATGTAAGGAATTTTGAGCCACATGCAAGTAAATTAATTGAATTGAAACCAACACCAACAGAGCAAGCAGAGGAAGAATTGCCACAGCCAGAAGAAGAAAAACCAAAGCTTGGAAGATGTGAAGAATGCGCCTCTCTCCTAGAATGCCTTGCCTGCATAGATAAGAAAATGGTTGAGGATGTAACGCAATAAAAACCCTAAATCTACTTGGGATAAATTTATTAATTAGTTCATAATTTTTATATTTAGTATGAACTATAATAAAATTATTTTAGCATCGATGCTGGCTTTCCTTGTTTCATCCTGTTTTGCTACTTCTCTTAGCCTGCCAAAATTTCTAATCTTTCCTTTAGCTTCTGATAGAACAAGCATCTCGCAATTTTTTGTTTTGGAAACAGAGCAAAGGCCAGCAAGTTTTTCTATAGAGAAATTGGGAAGTATTCCAGAGCTAAATGTAAAGGCGAATATTGTAAATTCCACAGATAATGTGGGGCCATGGCTTGTAAGAGTAAATGTTTCAATAGATAAAGATTCTTTGGATAAATTGCAGAAGAGATTTTTGTATGGAAAGTTAACAATAAATTTCGGAATTTACGGCACAGATAACCCAGAGATTCCAATTTTTGTTCTCTATGCTGACTGCACGGATCAGGAGATTAATGGCGAAATTGTTGATCCGCTAAAAAAATTCATACAGAGCAATAATTTAGAGATAATGAAAATTTTTGAAAATAAGCGTAACGCTAAAGAAATGGATTTTTATGCTGGCAACGAAGCAATAGCAAATCCTTACAATTATATTTCTGGCGTATTGTTGCGCGTTTCTGTTTCATGCCAAGCACATAACAGAAATGAAAAATATGTTGAATTTTACGATAGCATAGGAGAATTATTTGCCAGAATTTGGCAGAATATAGGCGATAGCATAACTGATGAAG
>JAGHAR010000070.1 GCA_021161405.1 Candidatus Iainarchaeum sp. | reverse complement strand
GTTTTTTGGTATATACTATACAGCAAAGCTCTATTGGAGAGGAAAGCTAAAGCTAAATTACAGAAATGTAATAAAAGGATTGTGCCTAGCTCTGCTTTTGTTCTTTTATATCCTTGTATTGTATCTGCTCAACGCTAACTCTATACTCTTAGCTCTTGTTTTTATCGCAGCAATAGGGGTTGTTCCTGCAGTTAGCTTCAGCAATGAAATAAAGAAAGAATTTTTTGTTAAATTCCTAAGCATAGAAAAGCTCGAAGAAGGAGATGTTGTTGCACATGAATTTCTAACTAAGAAAGCGGTAAAAATTCTTGGAAAAGATAGATTCAGGGGAATTTTAAGGAACGAAGATATTAAGAAATTGAAAAGGGCAAAGATAGGGAGAATTGCAGTATATAGAGATATGCCTCCATTTGCTCCCTTTGTTCTGCTTGGCGTTATTGCTGCATTGTTATTCCAACTGTATTAAAAAACACTGTTTTTTAAGTTTTAGTGGGAGCTTTATCTATATGGCAAATATCTTTAGTGAGGGAAAAAAGGAAAGAGAGATTTTCAAGAATGAAGAGGTGTTATATCCTGAATATGTTCCAGAAATACTGCCACATAGAGAATCTCAAATAAACGAAATTGTTTTTGCATTAAAGCCGTTAGCAAAGGCAAAGAAGGCGAGCAATCTCTTTCTTTTTGGGCCTCCTGGAACAGGAAAAACAGCAAGCATAAACTATGTAATTAGGGAGCTCGAGGAATATACCGAAAGAGCAAAGGCGCTGTACATAAACTGCTTTGACATAAGTTCGAGGCATGCAGTGTTAAGTGAGCTTGCAAGGTTTTTCAGCATTGCACTGCCAAGAAGGGGAATTGCCGGAGACGAAATTTTAGCAAGGATTTTGGAAAGAGCGAGAACTATTGATTTTAGGCCATTAATTGTTTTGGATGAGATTGATCGTTTGGGAAGCGAGGAAGCAAGCAAGCTACTCTACGATTTGCTCAGAATGGATGTTAAACAGAAACCATCTGTAGTGTTAATTTCAAACTATCGGGAATTTGTTGCCTTTCTAGATGCTCGAGTAAGAAGTTCTCTGGCTGCAATACTTGTTGAATTTCCAAGATACAGTCCAACAGAGCTTAAAGATATCTTGAGGGAGAGAGCAAAGTATGCCTTCTATGAAAACTGTATAGAGCAGGATGCTATAAATTTAGCAGCTGCTTTCGCCGCAAAACACGGCGGAGATGCAAGAATAGCGATAGAGTTACTGTTGCATGCGGGCAGAATTGCGGAAGCAAAAAATAAAGAAAAACTAACAGCAGAGGATGTTAAGGAAGCAACAAAAAAGATAGTTGTTGTGCCTCTTGATAGAATTGTTGCAAATTTAAATGAAGCAGAGAAAATAATTCTAAAAATAATTGCAAAGAAACAACCAATAATCTCCGGAGAGTTGTTTGAAAGTTTTTTGGAGGAGGCAAAGGATAAGGAAATAGCTAAAAGCGAAAGAAGCTACAGGAATATGATTGCGAGGCTCTCTGCACTGAAGCTAATCAATGCTGAAGAGACAAATCTAAAAACAAGGGGCAAGACAAGAAGGATTAGCTTAGCTGTAAACAAAGAGGAATTACTCAGCAGATTAGATAACAAATAATTATATGCTATTCCTATTTGCTTAATTGAATCTTTATGACGTCGTTCATCTTTAGATTGTAATCCTTTGCTAGTTTTTGTTTTGTTCTTGCATCTATTGCAGCGATAAACCTTTCCCTAAAACTGCTGTGAATCTTTTCGGCTAACTCTAAAGGAGTTGTATTGTTTTCAACAAGCAGAGCATCTGGGAGAATATTTCCTTTGCTATCTGTCCAGTGCAGAGCATCTTCTACAGGATAGACAAAAATAAGCTTCAGCAGTTCGAATGCTACTGCATTTAATGCTTCTTGTACGCCTGTACCATTAAACTCCTGCATCTTCTCCCTTATAAACTCAAGTGCTTTTTTCTGCTCATCAGAGAGTTGCTTAACAATTTCAAAATCTGTTGAACCAGGCAGATAGTTTATTAGTCCCTGCCTTGCTGCCTTTCTTAAAGCCAATTCCCCCTCTGCAAAACAGGCTACAAAAATCTTCTCTGGAAATTGTTTCTGTAATTTTTTTAAGTTTTCCCTTGCAGGATCAACGTCTATCTTATTTGCTGCAATTAAAATCGGCTTTGCATGCTTTACAATAGAAGATGCAAAATCAAGAATTGTTTGCTCGTTCCACTTTTGTATTTCTGCAGAGAATTTCTCCGCATCGAATATTTGCTGAACATTTTGCGGAGTAATTCCAAGGCCGCTCAGCTGAGTTGCTATGGCATCTATCGGCTTCTTCGTGCTTGCAACCTGCCTTGTAAGTTTCTGCCAATTTTTTGTTAGTATTTGTTTTATCCAATAAGCTATTTCTTTCTCTAAAAAAATTACATCCTCTGCTGGGTCATGGCTGCCTGCTTCAACTAAGTTGCCTTCAGAATCTATTGAGCCGGAAGCATCAAGAACATGTATTAGTGCCTTTGCCTGCATCAGATCATTTAAGAATTGATTGCCTAGGCCTTTCCCTTGCC
>JAGHAR010000109.1 GCA_021161405.1 Candidatus Iainarchaeum sp. | reverse complement strand
GACTTTGTTTGCCTTTTTTGTTGTGCTGCTTATGCTCCCAGACAAAACACTTACTTCTAATAGAAAAACAGAGAAGTTCTCATTTAAAAAATTGCTAAGAAACAAAGTAGCAAGAGGATTACTGCTCTTTAGAGGGATTAGCGCGATGGGTAGAGGCGGCCTAATGGCTTTCTTGCCAATTCTTGCCTCCCGTATAAACATTACTTCTTCGCTAATTGGTATAATAATTTCCGTAAACATATTTGTCACAGCGCTTTTTCAAGGCGCTTTTGGCAAGTTAGCCGATAGATACAACAAAGTTTTACTGGTTTTAATTGGTTCTACTGTTTCTGCTGTAGCATTGTTCTGTATGCCTTTTGCCTCTAATTTTTTTGAACTTCTACTTATTGGCTTGATAATGGGGCTAAGCGGAGCAATATCGATGCCAGCGGCTACAGCTATAACAGTAAAATTAGGACAACGCTTAGGAATGGGCTCAGCAATGGGGGCATTCAATACAGCTATGAGCATTGGGATGATTATAGCTCCATTAATTTCTGGCGTTGTTATGGACGCGATGGGTTTAGATTACGTCTTCTATGTTGCGGGTATAATAAGTATATTCGGCACTGTTGTGTTCTATAATTACCTTAAAGGCGAATTCAGAAACATTTAAATATGGTTATTTCCTTTATTTTAGCGTAAATTTTATTGTTTTAGGAGGTGGGGATATGGCAAACCTTGTTGTTGCTTCGAAGGTTAGAGAAGTAATAAAGGCAAACGGCTGTAATACTGCCGGCGACCTCGTTGATGCTCTCGATAGGGAGGTTGAAGCTCTGCTAAGAAAAGCAGCCGAGAGAGCAAAGGCAAACGGCAGGAAAACAGTCCGCGCAGCTGATTTGTAAAGCTGCGCACCTCTTTTTATTTTACAATTTTTTGCGCTCAATTTTGTAGTAGTTAATTTCATCCTCAGAATCAATAACTGCAAGAATTAGCTCTGTATTTAATGCCTTTGCTAGGCGTACCATTCTGTTGAGTTCAACCATGCTAATTCTTTTATTTTGCGGCAAAACGCAAACAACCGCTTCGCTATGGCTTTCTCCCGGGAGTTTTCCTTTTGGATAAACCCTAAATTCGAAACCGAATTTAAAGCCAGTTTTTACGCAGTAGCCTCTATTACGCAAATCTTCAAAGACAAGGTATTGGAGATAAAATTCCTTTGACTCTTTCTTTGCAATTTTCTGAATTTCAAATTCGTTAATTTTGTTTCCTTTCAGATCAAGAATTGCAAACCTTTTATTTTTAAGCAGGAACAAACCCTCAAAAAGGTCAAGCACAAGCTTTCTTCCTTCCTTTTCCTTCTTCAATTCACCAAATCCTTTCTGGATAAGTTTGTCTATATTCCTCTTGTCTGTAACTATTATCTTATTTCCGGCGAGAATTCCGTAAAAGCTGTTTTTAATTTTCATAAAAGGATTGAGATTAATATTATTAAATTCTTTTTGCTTTCAATAATGCTATGCTTGTCGATCCCTGGAGCTCAACAACAATTGAAAACTACGAGCATGTGTTTAAAAAATTCGGTCTAAAGAGATTTCCGAAAAAATTCTGTAAGGAGCTGAAGCACTACCTGTTTGAGAGGGGCATTGTTGTTGCACATCGTGACTTTGACAAGATAATGCACCGCATCAAATCAAAAAAAGAATTTATAAACATGACAGGCATAGCAAGCAGTGGCATGCTGCACTTCGGTCACAAGGTAGATATTGACCTTTTTAAATTTTTCAAATCAAAAAAGGCGAGGAATTACTTCGCTGTTTGCGATATAGATGCCTATGTTTCAAGGCCGGATTCCGTAGTTGGAAGCTTAGAAAAAGCAAAAGAATTCGCTTTAGAGAACATAAAGGATTTGTTAGCTCTCGGTTTAGATGAGCAAGATGTATATGTGCAGAGCAATAAGGAAACCCGCTATTATGAATTTGCATTTGAATTAAGCAAAAAAATTACAAGGTCAACATTTGAAGCAATATACGGCCATATCGATTTGGGAAAAATTTCCGCTAATCTTTTGCAGTATGCTGACATCTTGCATCCGCAGCTTCCGGAGTTTGAGGGAAAGATGCCGAGTATAACGGGCATTGGATTGGAGCAGGATCCGCATGCAAGAGCTACTCGCGATATTGCTGCTAGATTGCCATATAATTTGGAGATGCCATCCTTTATTTATTTCAGGCATCAAAGCGGATTGCTCGAAGGAACAAAGATGAGCGCCTCAAAGAAGGAGACAGCAATCTTCCTCAGCGAGAAACCAGAAACAGCAAAAAGAAAAATTTTGAATGCATTTACCGGAGGCAGAGCTACAGCTAACGAACAACGTAAGAAGGGAGGCAAACCAGAGATGTGCAAAGTATTTGAATTTCTGCTGTTTCATTATCCAGATACAAAGAAAATAGACAAAATCTTTAAGGACTGCAAATCAGGAAAATGGCTCTGCGGTGAATGCAAGAATTTTCTTATCGAATTTGTCCAAGATTTTTTGGAGGAGCATAACGCAAGGCGCAGCAGATTTGAGAAAACAGCAAAGCGTATTATGGGCTACTAACTTTAATTCTCTCAACATTGAATTTTTTTGCTTCTAATTCCTTTGCAAGCTCCCTTATTATGTGGCTTCCGTTGTCAGCCAAGCAAATTTTTTTTGGGTTTGAAATAAGCGCATAGTTAACTATCTTTGCTCTAACATCTCCCCATTCAACATTTGTTTCGCAACTCTTTTTCATAGCATTAATTATCTTCTTTGCTTCTTCCATCTTAGATGTTAGTTCCATCATTCTGCTTGCGTTTGCTTCGCGCTCCATAACAAGCAGCAAAGAAATTTTCTTCGCTCCCTTTGCTGCAATATTTAAAAATTCCGCATTGTTTTCCAAACCAGTTACTATAGGAATTAATACATCCATAGAATCACCTATGCTAAAGCATAAAGCCCCTTCCTTTTCTCTATAATCTCACCCTGCTCCTTCAGCACCTCGCAGGCAGCTTTTATCATATCCTCCGGAGCAGCAACAACCTCTCTTAACTTGTTGATCCTTATCTCGTTTACCTCTGCCAATGCAGCTACAATTTTTTTTCGCAGCTTGTCTAATAGTTTTTTTTCTATGAAATAATAATTCCCGTCGAATCCTTTTATGCCAAGCAACTCCCCTTTTTTTAGCTGCTCAGCATACTTTGAAGCTATTTCTTTTGCTTCCTCCTCTTTGCTGAGAACAGTATAGCCGTTTTTGCTTAACTCAGGCATACTCTTTGCTTTGCTTCTCTTCCTTTCCGCTTCATATTCGCTTCGCAATTTATAAATTGCTTTTTTATATTTCTCGCTCAATTTAAATCTTATTATCTCTCCCTGCTCAAGCATCCTATTAAACAATTCCAATTCTTCCTCGCTCAATAGTTTTTCAAACCTCCCTTCAACGCGCTGCTGCAGTCGCGCTTTCTTTAATTTGCTTTCAATAGCTTTCCTTAGTTGCTCCTTTGCAGGTCTTTCAGCTGCAACTATTGCAAAAACATTATCGCTCAATCTAATCAGTTTAAATTTCGAGAAATTCTTGAGTAAAGCGAATTCACTGCTATTGAGCTTTATGCTCCTCTCCTTTTTATCGATTTCCATTAATAATTAGATAAATGGGAATTTTTTTAATTTGGAGTTTTTGTGGAGAATAATATTTAAATAGGAAAAAAAGCTTAATGTAAGATAAAAAAAATAATAATAAGAATTATGGAGTTGTCTATGGGGTTAGATTTTAAGAAAAAATACTTTGTTGTTGCTGTTGCTATCGTTATATTATTTGTAATTGTTTACCTGCTTATACCAAAAACAGCTCCGTTGCATATGAATTACAATATCAAATTTGGCAACATTACGATGCACAAAGAGATAATTTTCAAGGATAATGCAGTTGAGCATATCGTAAGCACAAAGCCAAGAAGCGTTGTTGTTTTTTTCCAACCGAAAGAAAAAGAAAGATTCCTAATCTTCCGCTCTGGAGAAGCGATAGTTAGAATTCCTTCAGCTGTTTCAGAACAGCGCAACAGGTGCGTTGCTAGCATTGCTCTAAGCAAAGAAGATTTCGAAGTTTTGAATAAAAATTTAAATTCCTTTTTGCCTCTGACAGAGAATTATTTCGATTGTTTGCAACTTCCATCTATTGAAAGAAACCTCGCTGACAAAATATCCTCTTTAATCGAATCAATTTCAGCGAGCTCTCTTCTGGAAGAACAGGCAGCTCAAATTGCAGCGTTCTGGGCAGATACACCGCTCAGCTACTTTGACATTTCTTCATTGCCAGAGTTAAGCTATGACACGCTTAAAACACTTAAGCAGAGGCTGGAACTGCTAAAGCTAGATAAAAGAAAAGAAATTATAGAGGGAATTGAAATACAGCTTGCGGCATTAGATTTAGCACTGCTCTTCAAGGATATTGATGCTAATATTTCCGCCCTGAATAATTCTCTAAAAGATAGTAATTGCGTACCGCAGAGTAGCTTCGATAACGTTTACAGGGCTTATTCACTTTATCACTCTAAAGCGGAAGAATTAAATTCCAGGATTAACAATTTTATTAATATGCATCCGGAGCTTGCTGCAAGCTTTAACTTTAGCGAAGACATGCTCAGCGTTGGTGAAATTGCAGCAAATCTCGAGCTGTTCAGAATTTACTACTCTGGGAAAATTTGTTAAGGTGGTTTAATGTCGCGACAGTTAATGTTTTTGTTTCTCTGCGTTGTTGCATTTAGTATTCTCTATGCAGCTGCAAATGACCAACAGAACAGTTCAGAAGGGCCAGTGATGGAGATAATTATG
>JAGHAR010000092.1 GCA_021161405.1 Candidatus Iainarchaeum sp. | reverse complement strand
TCATAGTTGTAGGGGTCCATAAAGTGCATCATTCCAATAAACAAACTCTTTTTGTGGAATTCTCCAAGGGAGGAATAATCGTGCCTTGCTATGGCATTGAAAATTAGCTTTGAAATTTTGAATTCCTTCGGGGCTTTCTTATAGTTTATAAATTTCCTTAAATTAAAGGCAAGTTTCGCTAATGCTTTTGTTTTTGCCAATCTTTTAAATCTTGCAGATTTAATATCTTGCGCTAGCTTTTTCAAGTATTTAAAGAAAAGATCAACCTTCACTATTCTCGTAATCGGAATTATTTCGCCATTGACATTGAGTACATAAGTACCGGCTCCGCAAGCAAAGTGCGTACTAAGAGCGTACTGCGGTTTGCCTGTTAGTGCCTCTAAAAAGTCAGTAATGGCCATAACCGAAGGCACAGGATAGAAATCTCTTTTCTTTATTCTGCCTTTTGTTTGTTTTTCTATTCTATCAAGCACCTCCGGAATCGTAATTCTGAATTTTTTCCTCTCATTTTTTGGCATCATTCCAACTAAAGATACTGGCTGAAAATTTACTCCCCTTACAATATCAACATTTTCCAATGCAAAATCTATTATTTTGCCAACCTCTCTATCGTTTACGCTTTTTATTACTGTTGGCACCAACACTACACCAAGGTTTGCCTTTCTGCAATTATTCAAAACGTCAGGAATCTCCTCTATATTTTTTGGATTTGTTTTTTTGGTTGTGCCGTCAAAGCTTAGGTAAACAGTATTAACTCCTGCCTTACGAAGTTTTTTTGCAAAATCTTTCTCATTTGCAAGCCTTATTCCGTTTGTGTTGAATTGAATGTGATCAAATCCCAATTCTTTTATCTTTTTAATAAGTGGAATAATATCATCTCTAAGTGCTGGTTCTCCGCCGGTTAGCTGAACTGCGTTGCAGCCAACTGGCTTTTCATTCCTAACCCTTCGCAACATCTCAACTATTTGCCTTATGCTCGGCTCGTACACATAGCCAGCTCTTTCAGCATAGAAGAAACAATACCAGCATGCTAAATCGCAACGGTTTGTTACAACGACATTTGCCAAAGCAGTATGGCTTTTATGCAATGGGCAGAGGCCGCAATTAAAAGGGCAAGGATTAGACAATGGAACGTTTGGGTTAGAAATTCCATAGCCATCCCTAGCAAATCTTTTAGCTCTTTTGTAATAATTAGCATCTCCCCAGTACAGCTCCTTAAACTTGCCGTGTTTTTTGCATTCTTTTAGTATGTAAATTTTGTTCCGCTCTTCTATTATTTCTGCATCTAGCAAAGAATAGCAAACAGGGCACAAACTTTGAGTCTTTTCAAGAAGTTTTGGCATGGGAATCATTTAAAAGTTTTAAAAAATATTAAAAATTAATCCTTAAAAACTTTCTGCTAACAAGTTTTTCATGCAGCAACAGGAAATAGAAAGAAAAATATTATCTAGTTTTGCGAATGTAACAAAAGCCCTCGGCTACTCAGATGTACACGGAAAAATAATTGGAGCATTGCTAATAGAAGGAAAACCTTTAAGCTTGCAGGAACTAAGTAAAAAAATCAATTATAGTTTGGCGATGACCTCTCTAAGTTTGGATTTTTTGGAGCTGACTGGCGTAATTAAAAAAATTAAGGAAAGCGGAGACAGGAAATTATACATAACAATAGACGGAGATATGATCGATTGCTTGAGAAAGATTGTTCTGTACAAAACACAAAGAACGGTTGAAGATTCATTAGCAGAATTTAAAAATCTGGAAGAAGCAGCGACCAAGCTGAGGGGAGAAAAAAGAAGAAAGCTTGTTAGAACTATAAAAATTCTGGAGAAAGAGCTGCTACGTTTAAAAAAATATCTTGCTATCTTGTCAGATGTAGAGGTTCCGCGTGATTAGAATGGAAGAATTTATCCAGTTCATTGCAAACTATGCTGGCTGGCAGGCAGTTAAAAAATTAAAGATAACCCCAAGAACAGATCCAAAAACAATAATGGAATTCCTCGCCTCTTTGACAATGAGCGTAGACAGGAAAGTAGAGGAAAATTTGAGGAAGATAATTAGCCTTGACAAGATAGATAGCTTTTTAGAGCAGGCAGAAACGATCGAGGAACTGAAGAGCAGGGAGTTAAGCAGATTAATAAATTCAGAATTGGAGAAAATTCCAGATAAAAATACAAAGAAGGAAATCGAGCAATTCTGCAGGGTTTACGCTGCAAGAAAGCTGTTAAAAAAACAAGGAATAATATTTGACTATGCTGATATTGAAATTCCTGCATTGAAAAAATTGAAAAGGATAAAAAAATAATTGTTGTAATAAATATTATAACCCGCCGTAGTATAGTAGTAGTACGCTCGGCTGTAGTTTCCCTTGTGGCTCGGTAAGAGCTCCGGGCGTAGCAGAAACCGAGAGGTCCCCGGTGCAAATCCGGGCGGCGGGATTTTTTCTATTTTTTAATTTTAAAAAAAGAAAGCAATACGAAAAGCATATTAATAGAAAGATAATTTTCTAATTTATGCAAAAGAAGCAGGAAGGAAAAATACTTCGTACGGCTATACTGTTAGGCCTTGTTTCAATGCTAAACGACATTTCAAGCGAGATGATAGTGCCGTTACTGCCAATTTTTATCCTCTCCCTGGGAGGAAATGCTGTTGCTATTGGGTTTGTTGGCGGCATTGCTGCATTGACCGCAAACCTTATGAATGTTATCTCAGGCTACTTTGCAGATAGAATTGGAAAAAGGAAAAATTATATATTTGCTGGCTATGCAATTAGCGCTACTGCAAAGATGCTATACGCTACAGCAACAAGCTGGTTTGTTGTACTTCTTCTAAGAGTGGCAGATAGAATCGGAAAAGGCCTAAGAGATGCTCCGAGAGATGCTTTATTAGCGGAATCTGTATCTAAAAAATTCGAAGGAAGAGCTTTTGGCATACACAGAGCATTAGATTCTCTTGGAGCTTTGTTAGGGACGTTAATTGCAATACTACTGATTGGCTTTTTCTATGTTGAAATGCGTTATGTGTTTCTTGCTGCAGGCCTTATCGGCTTCAGCGCGTTGCTTCCTTTGCTAAGAGTAAAAGAAACGTTGCACATGAAAACGCATGAAAGCTTTGGCAAGGCAATAAAAACTCTTAGCAAAGAGCTGAAATTTTTTCTTTTAATTACGAGTATTTTTTACTTTGGGAATTTTTCCTATATGTTTCTTATTCTCAAAGCAAAAAGCATAGTTGATTCTGTTGTCATAATATTAGGAATGTATGCTGTATTTAATCTCGCGTATGCTATTTTTCCCTATTTCACTGGAAGGCTTGCCGATAGCATAGGGAAAAAAAGCGTTATAGCAATTGCCTATGGCTTGTTTGCACTGCTAAGCTTAGGACTCATATTTGCAAATAATCTGGTAGAAATTACAGCAGCATTCTTCCTTTATGGAGTATTCTATGCTTTTCTATTCGGTAATCAAAGAGCGTTTGTGGCAGAGCTGGCAAAAAAGGAAGAGATGGCAACTTCTATGGGTTTGTTCTATATTATCTCTGGTAGCTTCGCTCTTCTAGGAAGTATTGTTGCTGGCTTCCTATGGGAAACAATCGGCCCATGGTTAGTGTTTGCACTATCTTTTTTAACAAGCGTTACTGCAGCAATTTTGCTTATTACACTTATAAGAAAAAATTAAAATCAATGGTGTTCTGAAACGTAAAAGCCGATAGAAGTTATTAAATTTGTTAAGAGAATTATAAGAAATGCTATTACCTCTGCCTTTAAAAGGAATTGATTTTGAATTCCTAAATTTAAGGAGTAGGTTATTAACACGGCAGAAGCCAAGCCGCGGGCCATCATAAAGCGCAACATCCTCTTATCTCTTGCTGTGGAATCAATATATCTCGCTAAAAATTCCGAGCTTATGAAACGTGGTAGAACAATACCAACAAGTAAGAGGAGGGCTGTTATCAACAGCACACGATAACTCAAATTGACAAAGCTGAATATCATTCCTATGTAAACAAAGAAGAATGTCTTTATAAACATCGATAGTTCTGCCTGAAACTTTACAATCTCTGTATCGAGCACAAGTTCTTTCATCCTAAGCATTTTTGTAATTCTCGCTCCATTGCCGAGAACTATGCCAAATACAAATGTAGAAAAAGCGCCATTTCCACCAATAATCTCAGTTATGGCGTAGAGCAAGAATACAACAGCAGTAGTCACAAGATAGCCAAATTCTCTAGCTTCTTCAAATTTGTCCAATATGCGCAGCCATATTAATCCAGTAATAAAACCAATCACTGTAGCAACAGAAAAGGCACTTGCGAGGTTTTTGAATATTATCTGCACGTTAACAACATCGCTAACCATAAATTGCAGCACTGCCAATGCAAATATCACGCAGAGAGGATCTGTAATCGCTGATTCTAGGCTTAAAATCGTTTTTGTTTTTTCCTTTGCTTTAGAATTCCTAATTAGGGGAATTATAACTGTTGAACTTGTTCCGCCGACAGCAACGGAAAGAAATATTGCAGACAACAAATCCCATTTAAAAAACAATAAGATAGCGGTTGAAAAAAGAACTGTCAAAGCAAAATTAAGCAAAGTAAAAAATGTAGCCTTGCTAAACTCACGCATAATCTTGTAAAAATTTAAATGTAGGCCACCTTCAAAAAGAAGCATAATTAATGCCAACGTAGCAAAAAAAGGACTTAATGCACGAAACAGATTTATTGTTGATTCAGAAACAAGCCCGAGGACCGGCCCTAACAAGCCCAAGAAACATCAATATCAGGAAATCGGAAATCTTCGTTTTTCTAAATATAAGAGTTGCAGCAAAACCAACTGTAATT
>JAGHAR010000036.1 GCA_021161405.1 Candidatus Iainarchaeum sp. | reverse complement strand
GTCTGACAGAAGTTATAATTACAGTGATCTGCTTGAAGAGATTAGCTCGCGAGGATTCCGATTTGCTGCAAGGATTAACATAAATGCTTCCGGCGAGTATCGAGAGCTCTGTGTACAGCGCATATCACAGGATCTTGCTTTGGCTATAGCAAGAAGATTTCCGAAAAAAAAGATTGGAATAAATTTACTCCGCGTTGGAATTCCATCTTCAATAGGAGACCGCCCTTCTAGAATGCCAAAGGCTATACGTGAGGATTGGACAGAAAGATTAAGGCATGTTAAAAGAAGAAAGAGGCCAAAATAATCTGTTTAATTCTGAAAGCTTTCGTAGATAAACAGCACATCTAACTCCTTGCATTTGCATCTTTTATTAAGCAGCGAACTTACACTTGGCTTGGTTCTGCTATTATCTCCAGAAATAAATTCCTTAATATAGGTGCCTGCCTCCGCTTTTAAGATTAATTCAAATTCTTTTTCATTAATTTTATTGGCATAGAGAATCTCTACATGTTTCGTTCTGATTTTATCTGCTCTTCTGAACGCAACCCTTTTTGGTGTTTTTTGCTCAATATTTAATTTCTTTCCCTTTAATTTTTCAATCTCTCTGCTGCATACCTTACTTTCGCATATAACTACTGCCCTGTACAGTTTGTCGTTTTTCTCTGCCTTTATTTCGGCAATTCTTTTTTTGCTGCAGTATTCCAAATTGAAGATTTCAATTCTTCCTTTATATTTTTTGTTTATTGCATTCTGCAATTTCTGCAAATTAATTTTTCTCCTCTTTGGTTTAATCACCTCTATGACAAATTTCCTTCCAAGGCCGAGCATCCTTACATCTGTATCCTCTCTCCCTGCTCCGTGAAATTTTATTTCTTTTGCTTTAAACATCTCTACAAAAAAAGGCGCTATCAATTCCTCTATGGAATCTATATCGAGCTTTCCTCTGTAATTGCAGCTTTTGCAGCCTTTTCCTTTACATTTTGGGCAATAAAATTTTGTCTGCGCTATCCCTCTCTTTAATTTTCTGTATCTGCCGCTAACAAACACCGATGCAATTCTAACATTAATTGTTCCTTTTTCAGGATCTATTAGAATGAAAACATCCTCTCCTTGGATCTTCGGCCTTAATTTTAATCTTTCAGAAATCTCTTTTCTAATTTTTTTGAGTAGAATTTTATCCTTTCTTTTTGTTAAGAGGCCTACATTAAACGATGTTAGCTCATATCCATTAAGTTTCTTTTTGATCTTTTCTATTTCCTCTGTATTAAAGTGCAGCATAAAAAATTAGGAAGAATAAAAAATTAAAAGCAAAGAGCGGCAGCTATCTTTTGCCTGCTTTTATTGCTGCCTGTGCTGCCGCTATCCTCGCGATTGGTACTCTAAATGGAGAGCAGCTAACATATGTTAGTCCAACTTTATGGCAGAATTCAATGCTTGCTGCATCGCCGCCATGTTCTCCGCAGATTCCTAGTTTTATATCCTTCCTTGTTTTTGTTCCTTTTTCCTTTGCTATCTCTATTAGCTGTCCCACGCCGCTAGTATCAAGCGTCTGGAAAGGATCCGCTGCTAATATCTTCTCCTCGATATATTTTGGAATAAACTTTGCTGCATCATCTCTGCTATAGCCCAAAGTTGTTTGCGTTAGATCGTTTGTGCCGAAGGAGAAGAATTCCGCATACTCTGCTAATTCATCCGCTGTTAATGCTGCCCTTGGCAACTCAACCATAGTACCTATTTTATAGCTTATTTTTACGCCTGCCTTTTCCATTATTTCCTTAGCGACTTGCTCTATAAGCTCTCTCATTCTTTTCATCTCTGTTGCATGCGCAACTAAAGGCACCATAATCTCTGGCTTTACTCTTATGCCTTCCTTCTTTGCCTTTATTGCTGCTTCAATTATTGCCCTAACCTGCATTTCCGCTATCTCTGGGTAAACTATTGCTAGTCTAACTCCTCTAAAGCCAAGCATTGGATTGAATTCCTCTAATGCCTTTATTATTGCCTTGATTTTGTTAACGCTTACCTTCATCTCCTTTGCTAATTCTTTTATCTCCTTCTCTGTCTGCGGCAAAAATTCGTGCAGCGGAGGATCTAACAAGCGGATAGTTACCGGCAGTCCATCCATTACCTTAAATATTTCATAGAAGTCCTTCCTCTGATACGGCAACAACTTTGCCAATGCTTTTCTGCGCTCTTCTTTAGTATTTGCTAGAATCATTTCCCGCATTGCTTTGATGCGCTGTCCTTCAAAGAACATATGTTCTGTTCTACACAGACCAATTCCTTCAGCCCCAAATTCTCTGGCTATCTTTGCATCTTTTGGTGTATCTGCGTTTGTCCTTATGCCGAGCTTCCTATATTCATCCGCCCATTTCAGAAGTTGTTTGAATTCCTTTGAAAGTTTTGGCTCAACCAGAGCAAGTTTCCCTGCAAATACCTCTCCTGTAGAACCATCCAAGCTTATCCATTCTCCTTTCTTTATCTTTAGGCCGTCTTTTGTTATAAAGTAACCCTTCTTTTCGTAAACTGTTATATCGTTGCTTCCAGCTACGCAACATTTTCCCATTCCTCTTGCAACAACCGCAGCATGGCTTGTTGCTCCGCCTCTTGCTGTAAGAATTCCTTGAGCTGCATGCATTCCTTCTATATCCTCTGGGCTTGTTTCTGTTCTAACCAAAATTATCTTTTCGTTCGGATCTTGTTCAACAATTCTTTTTGCTTCTTCAGCATTAAATACAACCTTTCCTACAGCTGCTCCTGGTGAAGCAGCAATTCCCTTAGCAATTAGCTGTGCTTCCTTCTTTGCAACCTCGTCTAATTGTTTGTGTAAAAGCATATCTATTTGCTCTGGCTTTATTCTGAGCAATGCTTCTTTTTTGCTTATTAGGCCCTCTTTGACCATATCCACTGCTATCTTTACTGCTGCTTGTGCAGTTCTTTTACCTGTTCTTGTTTGCAGCAAGTACAGCTTACCTCTCTCTATTGTAAATTCGAAATCCTGCAAATCCTTGTAGTGCTTCTCCAGCTTTTCGTATACCTTTAGAAGCTGCTTATACGCCTTTGGAAGAATCTTTTTCATTGCATCTATCGGCTGTGGAGTTCTGATGCCAGCGACAACATCCTCACCTTGAGCGTTTAGCAGGAACTCTCCATAATGTTCCTTTGCTCCGGTTGCCGGATTTCTTGTAAACGCAACTCCTGTGCCGGAGTCGTTACCCATATTTCCAAATACCATTGCTTGCACGTTTACTCCTGTTCCGGCGTCCTCCCTCAATTTATTTATTCTTCTATACGCTATCGCTCTCGGATTGTTCCAAGAATTAAAAACAGCGTCTATTGCCATCTTTAGCTGCTGCCATACATCTTGCGGAAATAATCTTCCCTTTTCCTTCTTTACCAGCTCTTTGTATCTTTTTACAACCTCTTTCAAATCTTCTGCATCTAAATCAGTATCATTTTCTACTCCTTTGTTGCGCTTTACCTCATCCAAAATCTCCTCGAATTTCTCGTGAGGAATTCCCATCACAACATTGCCGAACATCTGGATAAATCTTCTATAGCTGTCCCATGCAGCCCTCTCGTTATTCGTTAATTTTGCAAATGCCTCAACTGTTTTATCGTTCATACCGAGGTTTAGTATAGTATCCATCATCCCGGGCATGCTAACATAACTTCCAGAGCGTACAGAAACAAACAACGGTTCTTTATCTGAACCGAATTTTTTACCTGTTTTTCTTTCCAATTTTTTCATAGCTTCTTTAACCTGCTTTTCCAGGCCAGCAGGCCATCTTTTACCTAATTTGTAAAATTCATTACAGGCCTCTGTCGTTATTGTAAAGCCGGGTGGCACTGGTAAGCCAGCTTTGGTCATTTCCGCTAATTGAGCTCCTTTGTTTCCCAATTTGAATATCCATTCCCATGTATTTGGTTTTGGAACCTCATCAAAGCTGTAAACATACTTCTTCAAGCTATCACCTCGGGATGCCCTATAAAAAGAATTCCAAATATTTGGAACGGAAAAGGATTTAAAAAATTAATTGATTCTACCACATTTCTTTGTTTTTAGCAAAAGATTTAAATTTCAGAAATGCTTTTTTATTAGCAGAGCCAATATGAAAGCAATAATTCGCATTGATGAGCTGTTGCAGGATTGGAGGCCTCCATTCAGAAAGGAGAGAAAAACAAAAGAATTAGTAGTTAAGGAAGGCGAGGCCTTTGATGAGGTTTACGGCAACAAGGTGTTTAGGTTAGTTAGTTTATATGGCAACACAGCAAAGATTGAATTTACAAAAGATTTTGTTGTTAAGGAAGGCAACCTACAAGACGGTTTTCTTTTGCTTAGAGTTGGCGAGAAAGCAAAGCTTAGCTTTTTGTGGGGCAATAACGGCATAACAAAGACGCTGCATTTGAGAGCAATAGAATTATAAACATTTGTATGAAAAATTTTTCATATGAAAAAATTTTCATATGCCCCTTACTTTGAATTTTTTTCTGTTTTAGCTAATGAGTTAAGATTATCTATAATTTTAGCATTGAAAAGAAAGAAAATGAGTGTAAAGCAGCTTTCTTCTTTTCTAAGCGAGGAGCAGAGTTTGGTAAGCCATGCTTTGCAGGAATTAAAGCAATGTAAGCTTGTTGAATTCAAGAAAGAGGGAAAGAACAACATATACTCACTCAGCAAAAGCGCTAGGAGAATACTGATCGATACAAAACTTTTTGAGTTGCTGGAAAAACACTTCTGCAAAACCTGCGGCAAAAAATGTGCTAGGTTGGCATTAAAAAAAGCAAGAAGTACAGCGAGGTAATAGAATGGCTAAAAATTATGTTAAGATATATCTAGATCACGCAGCAACAACTCCTTTGGATGAGAGGGTTTTAGAAGCAATGCTCCCTTATATGAATGAGAAATTTGGCAATCCAAACAGTAGTCATT
>JAGHAR010000077.1 GCA_021161405.1 Candidatus Iainarchaeum sp. | reverse complement strand
CCTTACTATATACTGAACCAAATCTGTTTCTTTTATCATCTTTATAATTTCCTTCTTGTTCCATGTAGTAACTGCTTCAGGAACTGTTAGTTCTTTTGCGATTTCATATGGAACACCAACTTCGTTTATTGAGATAAAAGAATCAGGGCTAATTGTAGACCTCGCTCCGAAATTGACTCTTTTTCCTGTGAGATTGTGTCTAAATCTCCCCTTTTTGCCCTTTAGCCTCTGCACTAATGTTTGCAATGGCCTTCCAGAGCGGTGTTTTGCTGGTGCTACGTTGGGTGTGTTGTTGTTAAAGTATGTTGTAACGTGATACTGTAGTAAATCCCACAGATCCTCAATTATAAGCTGAGGCGCTCCAGAATCAAGATTCTCGGCTAATCTCTCATTTGTTCGGATTATATCTACAAGCTTATGTGTTAGATCGTCTTCAGAGCGTAAACCAGATTCAAGGGTTATGCTTGGCCTTACATTTATTGGCGGAACAGGTAACACAGTAAGTATAAACCAGGTTGGCCTTACTATATTAACGTTGTATCCCATATACTCCAAATCTTTGTCTGGAATCTTTTCCAGCCATTCTAAAATATCTGTCGGAAATATTCTTTTTTTATCATAGTAGAAGCTTGTTGGCCTATCTACTGTGAGCTTTTTCCTAACTGCCTTGCAGTGAGGACACCTTGCTACATTCTTTGCCCTTGTAATTATCTTCTTTGTAAGTTCCTCTCCCGAATATTTTTTGGCAAGCTGTTCTAACTCTTCATCTTTAAGTGCTATTCTGCCGCATTCTTTGCATGTTACAAGAAGTAATTCTTCAATCTTTCTTGCATACTCGGAGTGAATTACTGGTCTGACCAATTCTAATCTGCCAAAGTGCCCTGGACAGTCCTTCATTTTTTGGCCGCAAGTTTTACATCTTAGGCCGGGGTTTATTACGCCAAGATGGGCATCCATCAAGCCGCCGTCCATCGGATAGCCATCTTTATCATAAGTTTCCGGAGTTTTTATCTCGATTACACTCATTTTTCTAATAAATTCCTGGCTCATTACCCTAAATTCAATTCCTTTTATTTTCTTAAGTCTCATCTTAATCCCTCGCTTTATCTGCAATCTTCAATCTTGGCAGTATTCCTAATGATTTGAGCTCATCAAGCAATAATTTGAAACTGTACGTCATCTCTACTGGATATACGTTTGAGCCATTACACACAGGGCAATAGACCTTCTTTCTTATTTTGTCGTTCACAGCTATTATGCCACATTTCTCACAAACCAACTGTATTGTTTTGTCTGAATCCTCCACAAGCTTTTCATGTAGGAGCATCGCAGCACCATGCCCTACCAATGTTTCTCCTTCCATTTCGCCAAATCTTAGGCCTCCTTCCTTTTCTTTACCTTCTGTAGGCTGTCTTGTTAATATTTGCACAGGTCCTCTTGCTCTTGCCTGCATCTTATGGGCAACCATATGGAATAATCTGTTGTACGCTACTACTCCTACAAATATTTGCCCTTCAATTCTCTCTCCTGTTATACCGTCATAGAATACCTCTTTGCCGTCACTCCTAAAGCCGCATTGCCTCAACATTTCTTCCAATTCTTCTTGAGGCGTAGAATCAAACGGCGTAGCATCAATAACTTTAGCTTCCAAGGATCCTGCCTTTCCCGCAAGCATTTCAAGTAAATGGCCGATTGTCATTCTGCTCGGTATTGAATGCGGATTCAAAATCAGGTCTGGTTTTATTCCATCTCTTGTAAATGGCATATCCTCTTCTGGAATTATAGCAGCAACAACACCTTTTTGACCATGCCTTGAAGAAAATTTATCTCCTATCTCTGGGATCATCTCCTTTCGTATCTTCACCTTAGCAACCACATTTCCATCTTCATTCGTTGTTAGCATTACTTTGTCAACATAGCCGTCCATATTCTTCCTTGTCCTTACAGAACTTTCCCTTCTCTTCTCCCTTATAACTCCAAACTCGGAAATTTCTTCAAGGAATCTAGGAGGAGATGTTCTACCGATTATAACATCCTTTCCCTGAACATAGCTTTCAACATTTACGAGGCCGTCCTCTGAAAGGTTTTTGTAAGCTTCCTCACCCAAATAGCCAATTGTCTCCTCATCAGGAATTTCAAACTTATCTCTTTGACCGCCAGGATATTTTAGTTCCACAGCTTCATACGTTCTGAAGTATGCGCTTCTTGCAAGGCCTCTTTCTATAGCGCCTTTATTTAGTACCAATGCATCCAATACATTAAAGCCATAATAGGGCAGAATTGCCACAACAAAATTCTGGATTTGCGGCCTTTCATCAAGCCGTATGAGATCCATTGTCTTGGTTTTTACAAGGTTTTTCTGGGGATAATAAAGGAGATAACCCTCAGTATCATCTCTCAACGCGAAGTTTGAGCATGCTAGGCCTTGTGCCTGCTTGAATATCTTCGCACCATGAAGAGCTTTTCCAGCAAGGTTATGCTGCAAATATGGCACCATAGAGGTTATTGCGCTTAATATGCTAGCTGGATGAATTTCCAAATGAGTATGTTTGGGAGTTAATTCATCTTCACTCATGGCTATTAATGCATTTTCCTCCTCCTCGGCATCTAAAAATTCTATTATTCCTTTCTTTACGAGGTCAGAAAAGGAAAGTTCTCCTTTTTCCACCTTTTCTAAAATTTCCGGAGTTAATTTTGATTTTCCATTCTCTACAACAATTAACGGTCTTTGCACTCTGCCAGCATCTGTGTTAATGTAGACCTCATTTGTGTCTTCTTTATATGCGATATTGATTGTAGGGTCTATTTTATTCTGCCTTCTTAGATTTATTAATTCCTTTACCAATTTCAATGGCTGCTCATGAAAACCAATTAATCTTCCATTGATATATACTTTTGCCTTTTTCACATTCCCACCAATTATTTCTAAATCTTAACTCCTTGCTTTTTCAAAATTTCCTCTATTTCTTCGGTTGGAGCGTCTGTTGTTACCCTTGCTAGCAATGCTAAATTTTTGACAAGTCCACACTGTGGGCCGTCTGGTGTTTCAACAGGGCATACCCTTCCCCAGTGGCTTCCATGCACGTCTCTCGCTTCATATAATTCACGGTGTTTGTTTAATGGGCTCTTTACCTTCCTTAAATCTGTCAGTGGACTCAAATAATTTACTCTGTCCATATATTTGCTAACACCAGTTGCTCTGCCTATCCAATTACCGGTGCTCATCGCAAACCTTATCCTCTCAGCTAGAGCGCCAGGTCTTACAATCGTTGCTAAATTTAATTTTCTTCTCCTTGTTACGGTTCTATCTATCTGGAATTTTAAATCCTTCACAAAGTACTTGAATGCATATCTAAACAGATGCTCCATTAGCTTTCCACTAAGTTCTAATCTTTTATTTGCATAATGATCCTTATCGTCTTCTCCCCTAAGGCCGTAAGCACGTTCTATCGCTTTGCTTGCCATCATTGCCAAGTAATATGCTTTCGTTATTCTATCTGCTTCGCTTTGCCCTATATGTGCCAACAGATAGCCGTCTATAACCTCCTTTGCTCGCCTTAACCTATAGCTTTGCACCTGTCCTGGAGCAACATATTTTCCAATTCTGTCTAATGCCTCCTCTTCTGTTTTTACATCGCACTCTTCCAGATTTATCAATACATCGTTTTGCACCTCAGGAATATCTTCAAACGCGTTTAGAATTTCTCTCTTCCCTGTTAACCCAAGAGCTTTTATTAGTGTTATAAGTTTCAGCTTTCTCGGAGATGATGGAAAGCTAACATTCATAATGCCGTCTTTTCTCATTGTTATTCTTACCCTTCCTTTAAAAGCACCTCTTGTAGAAATAACCTCTGCAATTGTTTCGTTGCCTTCCTCTGTGACAATGACTCTATCGCTTGCAAGAACTTCCTGTGTCATCAATGCTTTTTCAGAACCATTAACAATAAAGTATCCGCCGAAGTCAAGAGGATCCTCACCCATCTCTATCAATTCATCCGGTGTTTTGCCATAAAGCCAGCACTTTTTTGACTTCAGCATTATAGGTAATTCTCCGACGAATACTTCTCTTTCATCCTGCTCTACTCCGCGCCTGTATAATTTCATTTTTATATAGATTGGCCCGGCATATGTTTTTCCTCGAATACGTGCCTCCATAGGATAGAACTCTTCCTTTGGAGAACCATCAGCCTCTATTATGCTTGGCTTTAATACCTTTATATCTTCCAGTTCTATTTGCACTTCCTCTATCTTTGGCACTACTATTTTATTTTCCTCTATTATTTCCTGCAGCTTTTCTTCAACGAATTGATTGAATGAATCTATCTGTTGCTGCGCGAAATTTTTTTCCCTATAAAAAGCCTCTACTAATGCCCATTTGTTCATACGCATCTGCCTCTATTGCTTACTCAACAATTGCGCTTATTAAACTACCACGCGGTAGTATACTGCTTCTCCCGCAGTTTTAGAGCTGCGGATTATCATTACGATATCTCCTTTCTTCGGCCTTAGCTCCTTTATTCCAGGATCGTTCTTATGAATCTTTGGCAAATCTTCCGGGGTTGCTCCAAGCTCCTCGAGGATTTTTTTTGCTTCTTTCTTTGTCAAAAGAATGTGTTTTGGTACTAATATGTGTTCTCTTGCGCTAAAGCCCATGTTTACACCAAAAGTCGCTGTAGATCTTTCTAAACTTATAGTGTTATAAAATGCAGAAAGAATTTTAAAATTATGCACATAGTTTTGCTGCTGTTGTTCATCTGTTTTGCGCTCTCACAACCAACAAGCCGCTGACTTCATTCTCTACTGTTTTTCTTTCTTGTATGATTTTAATCTGCTGCCTGAAGTTAGGTGCATCTATAACTAATGTTTCGAACTCTCCTCCTTCACCAGAGATGTTTGCATAGCTTTTAAGTTTTTCTAATTCCTTGATAACCGTATCATTTATTTCTTTTCCTAGGAACTTTACAGGAATGCCAGCAACCTTCACTATAACAGCCCTGATATCTGCTTTTACAATTTCT
>JAGHAR010000123.1 GCA_021161405.1 Candidatus Iainarchaeum sp. | reverse complement strand
TTTCAATGCATTAACATCTTTTGCTACAATTTTTAACTTAAGCTTGTCTTTCTCGGCTAAAAGTTTTGCACTGGAACGATTCCACTTGAGATTGGCTCTGTCAACCTCAACGATCTTTGCAATCTTTTCTGCTTTTGGAATTTCTATTGTTAATGAAAGCTTGTACATCTTATCTTGCCTTTATCTCCTTTACAACTTTTGGGCGGAGCTTCATGATTACCTTGTATGCACATTTCGGACACTGTATTAGGCCACTCTTTATCGAAGCAAATTCATGACCACAGTGCATACACTTATACATTCTCCTTAACCTCCTTTTCCTGTTTATTTAGCTGTTGTTCTTCTTCAGCTAATTCTTCTGTTTTTTCTGCTTTTGCTAACAATTCACCAACCAAAGGCACGAAACTTTTCTGTTCAACCATTTTTTTTACTATTGTTCCTTGCATTGTTTTAGGTGTATAAGCTCCTCCTGTGAATTTTTTGCCACATGCACGGCACTGATAAAGTCCAGCAGCGAGCCTCTTTACTGCTTTCTTCCCACAGAACGGACATTTATGTCTTTTCTTTTGTTTGCTTTCTATTTTTATTATCCTCTTTCTTATTCCTACACCATATCTGGCAAGAAATCTACCTGCGGTCTTTACTTTTTTTGTTGCCAATTTAATCCTCCCCTATGCTTTCCTTTATAGTCTTCCTGACTGCTGCAGATTTTTCGAATGCCAGATCTATGCAATTTTCCAGCTCTTTTAGCTTAAACGCTCCCACTTCTCCCTTTTGCATTGCAGTGATTTTCTTATCTTCTGTTGTTGCAACAGAGAATCTTCCTTCCTTTGATTTCTCTTCAGCTAAACAAGGATCCAACAAAATGAAATTGCTTATCTTTGCGAATGTAGTCAGCAAAGGAAGCTTTCCTAATTTTAATTTTCCCGAGTATTCTTTTTTAACTATTTCGCCATCCTCGAGCTTTGGGATTCTTGCATTTAGCAATGCAGTTAGAGCGGCTATCGAACTTGCATCAAACAGGTTTCCATCATCGTTTATGGCGTATATGTCGATAAATACGATCCACACCTTTTCCCCTTCTTCTATGCAGAGTTTTTTGAAATCGATTGCCTTTGCCTCTCTAATTCCGCGATCAACTACTCTTGCAAGCTCGGTTGCATCCTCGTTTGGAGGACCAACTTCAAAAACAGGTGAAGCAATTGGCAAGAGTTCAGCATTTACTGATAAAGCACCTTCATCCGGCGAATCTGGGTATGGTTCACCTAGGCCGAACTTCACACCACAAACTACTTCTGTAGCTCCAAGTTTTACCCATGCTGAGCCGTCTGCGTTTTGACTAAATGCAGCTTTAATTTCTAATGGTCTGTACTCATCCAATTTTCTGCCATCTATTCTTTTTCCTTTTTTTAATTTTTCAATTACCTGCTCAATCCTTAAGTCCCAGATTACCTTTTCGTTCATTTTTTTCACCTCATTCCTTTTCAGCAGCCAAGTATCTCTTCCTAAGAGCTTCTCTCTGCAGTTTGTATATCTGCTGGCATGCTTTTTGGCCCATGGCTATCGCTTTGCTCCATTCCTCCTTGCTCATAATACCGTCCATTTGCAACAGAACGAATTCTTGTGTATTAGGCATTATCGCCATCGGAATGTCTACAGCATCTTCTGCGTCTTCCTCTTCTTTTGTTAAATCTACAATTATTTCTCCATTAGCGCGGCCAACACTTACTGCACTGACTAAATCTCTCATAGGTATGCCTGCATCTGCTAATGCTACTGCTGCTGCAGTCAGTGCAGCTACTCTTGTGCCAGCGTTGCTATCTAAAATTTCAACAAATATATCTATTGTGGTGTTAGGAAATCTCTCTACAAAGATTGCGCTTTCTAATGCTTCTCCGCATACTTTGGAAATTTCAATTTCTCTTCTGCCTGGCTTTGGGTTTTTCCTTTCCGGAACTGAAAAGGTTGCCATTCTATAAATATAATTGACCAACGCTTTGTTCGGGTTTTGGATATGCTTAGGTAGTGCTTCTCTTGGTCCGTAAACAGCTACGACAACTTTATTTTGGCCCCATTCCAAGTAGCAAGAGCCATCCGCTCTATTTAAAACACCAGCCTCTATCTTAATTTCTCTTAATTCATCTGCCTTTCTTCCATCAGGCCTTTTTGCTTTGCTCACTAACATCACCTTTTTTCCTTAAACATGTTTGCAATTTTGTTTGTTAGATTGCTTAAATGTGCCTCTTCCTCTATCTTTCTTATTGCTTTCTCTAATAGTGGAATATTTCCCCCCCTAACCCAAATCCAACCATTTTTCCCAACTATCATTTGGCTGCCGCTTCCTTCTTTTAACACTTTAAGCATAGATGCATTTTTACCTATTATCCTAGGCACCTTGACAGGCACAACAGATATTATTTCTCCGCCCTTTGGTAGTATTCTAACGTTTGTTAATTCCACACCGTTTACTTCATTAACGTTTGCAACCTTGGCAGAGATTATAGCTCCTCTTTTCAAATTCTGCCTTATACCTTCTTTAAGAACAAAGGAATAATAAAAAGAATTAATATCAACAACATAGCCGGCAAATTTTTCCTCGACTACTATGCCAACAATCACATCGTTTTCTTTTGGAACATACCTTCCCTTCAGCGGGATAACGCTTGCTACTGGCGCCTCTGGAATAAATATGCCGAGACAGTCGGCAACTATTTTACCATCTCTTATAAAAACATGCTGCCCAAGGCGCTTCCTTTCCGATGTCAAAACTTCTCCCGGAATAACAATTCTTTTGGCCATTTATTTCACCCTTCTAAAATTTCGGTTTCTACTTTTCCTTGCGTAGCTTTGTTTAGTTCATCGAAGAGTTCTGCTCTCATCCCAACAGGAATTTCTACAACTGCTGTAAATGAGCCATCGCTCAGCCATTCGTCTTTCTTTACATTGTACTTGTATATAATACTGCTTGCTTTGCCGGAAAATTCTGGAGGGACCTTTATCCTAATCTTCTGGATTTCGTAGCTTATAGGAATAACCTTCTTTAATTCTTCTATAATTTGCATCACTTGTTCTTCCGTACTTTTAAATATGTCCACGTTTATCTTTGCCTCTTTCATTGCTGTTTTAATTCTGTTCGGAGGATGCGGAGTATTTGTTTGAGGATTAATTGCATTTTTCGCTATGAATTCAACTATTTCATTCTCTTTTGCCTCTTTCATTTCCCTTCTTTGCTCAGTGGTAAGTTGTACCTCTCCTTGTTTTATTATTCTTTTGGCGATCTCTAGTTTATTTTCCGTGCCAAAAACCTTGGCAAGAAGTTGTTCGCTTTGTCTTTCTCCTTTTTTTGCATCTTTAAATATTTCCTCAACAGCAAGTAACTCATTTTCTTCATTCTCGGTTATTGGTTCATTCCTCTTTAGCTTCAGTGCCAATCCTGGATCTACTAAAACCTCAAAGGATTCGCCAAATTTCTCCATTCTTGCTATAACTGCATCTTCCAATTTTACCATTCTCTACACCTAATTCGTACTACTGCTAATTTCTGAGATATATCTA
>JAGHAR010000035.1 GCA_021161405.1 Candidatus Iainarchaeum sp. | reverse complement strand
AGAAAAAATCTTGCAAAGAGCGATAGTTATAAAATTTAATGCCAGAATTTAAATTAAAAAATGAGAGCGGTTGGATGTATGAACTAAAGGAAAGGTTCGTTAGAAGGAGTTTTAAAAAGCTTGTAAAGATAGACAACCCAGAGCTGCACAAATTTGTGAAAAAATATATTCTCCTGTGTAATCCGGATAAAATTTTTGTAAACAGCGGCACTACAGAGGATATAAAATACATAAAGCGAAGAGCAATTGAGCTTGCTGAAGAAAAAGAACTCAAGATAAAGGGACACACTGTGCATTTCGATGGCTACTATGATCAGGCAAGAGACAAGCAAAGAACGAAGATTCTTCTTCAGAGAGGAGAGAACTACGGTAAATATATAAATTGGATTGAAAGGGAAAAAGGGCTCAAGGAAATTCACAAACTAATGAATAACATAATGAAAGGTAAAGAGCTCTATATATGTTTCTACAGCTTGGGCCCTGTTGGCTCTGAATTTTCAATTTTAGCTGTTCAGCTTACCGACTCTGCTTATGTTGCCCATTCTGAAAACATCCTTTACAGGCAAGCATACGATGAATTTTTAAGAAAAAAGCAAAAGGCAGAATTCTTCAGATTTGTTCATTCAGCTGGAAAGCTTGATAAGAGAAAAAACTCCAAAAACATAGATAAAAGGAGAATTTACATAGATCTCCTCGGAAATACTGTTTACAGCGTAAATACACAATACGGCGGAAATACGATAGGTCTAAAAAAACTCGCTATGCGGCTTGCAATACATAAAGCATCCAAAGAAGGATGGCTTACAGAGCATATGTTAATTATAGGCATAAACGGACCAAACAATAGGGTTAGCTATATTGCAGGCGCTTTTCCTTCGCTTTGTGGAAAAACTTCAACTGCAATGATGCCAGGTGAAAGATTGATAGGGGATGATATAGCCTATTTACACAAGAAAAACGGCAAAGTTTATGCTGTGAATGTAGAAAAAGGCATGTTCGGAATAATCGAAGGTATTAATTCAAAGGATGATCCTATAATATTTAAGGCGCTGCATTCTGCTGGAGATATCATATTTTCAAATGTTCTTGTTACTGAAGATGGGGAAGTTTACTGGGTCGGAAAAGATATGCCGAAGCCGAAAAAAGGAATAAATTATTCTGGCAAATGGTACGAAGGCAAAAAAGACAAAGAAGGAAACGAAATTCCCGTATCACACCCCAATGCAAGATTTACAATAGCTCTTGATATGTTCGAAAATCTTGATCCGCAGCTTGAAAATCCGGAAGGAGTTGAAATTGGAGGAATTGTATATGGTGGAAGAGATTCAGATACGTGGGTTCCTGTTGAGGAAGCATTTAATTGGGTACATGGAGTAATAACAAAAGCCGCATCTTTAGAATCGGAAACTACTGCTGCCACTCTTGGTATAAATGGTGTGAGGAAATTCAACTTAATGTCAAATCTTGATTTCCTATCTGTGAGCATAGGGAAGTATATACAGATGCATCTTGACTTTGCAAAAAACCTTAAAGAGCCACCAAAAATTTTCTCTGTCAATTACTTCCTTAGGGATAGAAATGGGAATTTTCTAAACGATAAGACGGATAAAAGAATCTGGTATAAGTGGATGGAACTAAGAATTCATAATGATGTTAAAGCGGTCAAAACTCCAACAGGGTATATTCCGAAATATGAAGATCTAAAGCAGCTATTTGAGAGGGTACTCAATAAGAACTATTTGGAAGAGGATTATGCAAAGCAATTTACAATTAGAATACCAGAACATCTTGCAAAGATTGAAAGGATTGTTAAAATATATAAAGAAATCCCTGACACTCCGAAAATTGTATTCGAAGTTTTGGATAGGCAAAAGAAAAGGCTATTGAAAATGAAAGAAAGGAAAGGGGATTATGTTTCTCCTTTTGATTTATGATTTGTAAACAACTAGTTAAATCATCTTTTTCTTCTTAGCAGCCAAAGGCCGATTATTCCTAAGTTAACAACGTCCTTCAGCGTATCTTCTATTGCGCTTTTATTTTTTCTCCTTTTGGCCAGCAAATTCTTGAATCTATACGATTTCTCAAGCAAACGAACCATTACACCAGTAAGGCCAACAGCCTTAATCGGCTCTGCAGAATATTCTCGTGATTTTTTCAGAAATAGTTGTTTGCATTCTTTACAGAATGCGTCGTACTCTTTGGAATCCATTGCATCAAAACTCATACAAAAAACCTCCTTACCAATTCAGAAAATTTATCTGTATCAGCGCGAAAAAATTCTGAAAGACCGTGCTTTTTTCCTCTCAATGCAAAATCTATTTTTGAGTACTGCAAAGGATCTTCCGTAAATCCAGCGGTTGGCCAGTTGTAACAGTGGTATTGCTCCATCTCTTTCAATTCAGAAATTAAGCGCTTTTCGTTAATATTAAAACATCTGCCAAAAGCCCCTCGAGAGATAGCAGCCAACATACGCAATATATCTTCTTTTATGTCAGCGAATCTTAAACTTGGCGGAGAAAAAAGCAACGCATTTTTGATTTCATTCTTTCTAATTGAGTTTGCTACATAACAACCAAAGGAATCTGCAAGAAGAAATATTTTATTACAACGCCATCTCAAAACAGTGTTTGCAAACGCCTCCCTTGCCCTTTCCTTTTTGGCAAATTTAATGGCTTTTCTTATCGTTTCTATGGCCGAACTTAGAGAAAATTTGCCCTTACCGTAAGCTTCCCATGTTCCATTATAGCGGGGGAAGAAAAAAGAAAAACCATTGTTCATGAAAAATTCAGCTAATTCTTTTTTGCAAGGAGAATATGGAAAACCAGCACAAAAAACAACCAGCTTTTTAGAATTTTTAGCAATTCCAGCTTCTAGGAAAAGATCCTTTTTATTTATCCTATACAGCATATCCTT
>JAGHAR010000064.1 GCA_021161405.1 Candidatus Iainarchaeum sp. | reverse complement strand
TGTAATATAAGGATAAAGGCATTAACAGAATTAGTAATAGAGGCGGAATTCTTAAGCTTTCAAGGAAAAAAGGAAAAAAACCTGTCATGGATTGCCGAGGAAAGAGCATTAGAGGTTGAGGTTACGATGCCAAGTGCTGATAAATTGCTAGGCATAACAGATTCCTCTCTGTTAAGATGCAGCGTGGATGAGGTCGTTCATTTCGATAATTTTGGCTTTGCAAGGATTGATAAATTAGAAAAAAATTCAGCAAAACTGTGGTTTGCGCACAGATAGGTTATGGTTTTAAATATTGTTGTTAGAAATTTTTAATATCTAATAGGCTTATTCTGCCTATGAAGATGAAAGCATTTTGCTCGAGGAGGTGGATTACGTGGAAGAAGTAGAGATCCCTAAGGAGTTGGTAGAGAAACAGTTAAACCTGCTAGAGCAGGTAAATAAAAAGGGCGGGAAACTTCGCATAGGAGTAAACGAAGTAACAAAAGCTGTAGAGAGAGGCGAAGCAAAATTAGTAATAATAGCAAAAGACGTAGATCCAAAAGAGATAGTAATGCACTTGCCAGTACTATGCAAAGAGAAAGGTATTCCCTGCTCCTTTGTTGAAAGCAAGAAAGAACTCGGCGAGAAGGCAGGCATTGCTGTGAGCGCCTCAAGTGTTGCAGTAGTAGATGAGGCAGATGCAAAGGATGAATTAGTAGAAATTGTAAATGCACTAAAGGAACTGCAGAAATAGAAAAAGGTGAGATAGTTGAGTGAGGAAAAAGGTACACTGGCAGAAGTAGTTGAAATTGTAAAAAGAACAGGTGTCCACGGAGAGGTAATACAGATACTCTGCAAAATACTCGAAGGGCCGGAAAAGGGTAGAATAAAGAGGAGAAATGTTAAAGGAAATCCAAAGAAAGGAGACCTAATAGTTCTGCTTGACACAGAAAGAGAGGCAAAGGAGATTAAAGCTACAAGGTGAAACCTATGCGATGCTCTTTTTGTGGCAAAGAATTTAATTTTGGGGGGAAAATGCTCGTAAAAAACGACGGTAGTATCCTGTATTTCTGCTCTACGAAATGCGAGAAAAACATGCTAAAGCTAAAAAGGAATCCAAGAAAGGTAAAGTGGACTCTGAAAGCAATCGAACAGAGGAAGTGATGTTACAAGGTGATGGAATGCCAAAGGAAAGAACACTCGTAATAATAAAGCCAGACGCTGTTAATAGAGCTCTAATCGGGGAAATTATAAAGAGGTTTGAAGTTAAGGGTCTAAAAGTAGTTGGCATGAAGATGAAAAAACTTAACATTGAGGAACTTTACAAGCATTACGAGCACCATAAAGATAAACCCTTCTTCAACGAACTGGTATCTTTTATGGCAAGCATTCCCTCTGTTTTGCTCGTGTTAGAAGGAAAAGAAGCCGTTGCAGTAGTGAGAAGGATGGTTGGCCCTACTCTTGGAAGAGAAGCAATGCCCGGAACAATAAGAGGAGATTTCTCGATGAGTATTCAATGCAACGTTGTACATGCATCTGAAAACGTTGAAATTGCAAAGAAGGAAATAAACAGATTCTTTAAAAAAGAGGAATTATACGACTACAATAGGATTGATTTTGAATGGGTGTACGCTGAAAGGGAACGTAAAATAGCTTCCGGCAAATAATGCAAAAGATAAGGTAAATAATTTCTCCAATTTTTGGAGTTTATAGGTTTTTATGGTTTTCAACTATAGGAAATTAATAAGGTGTAGGTATGATTAGACAGCCGATAATAGCCGTATTGGGACATGTAGACCACGGAAAAACAACCCTGCTAGATAAAATTAGAGGCACAAGCATAGCAAAGCAAGAAGCTGGGGCAATCACTCAGCACATAGGAGCAACAGAAGTGCCAATCGAAGTTGTGAAAGATATAGCTGAAAATTTAATAGCGGAGTATGGCTTCCAACTAAAGATTCCTGGTCTGCTTTTTATGGACACTCCCGGTCATGAGGCATTTACAAGTTTACGCGAAAGAGGCGGCAGTATAGCAGACATAGCCATATTGGTTATAGATATAACACAGCAGATACAACCGCAAACAGTAGAAGCAATAAATATCCTCAAGGCATTCAAGACACCTTTTGTTGTAGCTGCCAACAAAATCGATCTAATCCAAGGATGGAATTCTGTAGAAGGAAGTTTTCAGACAAATCTGAGCAATCAATCAGAAGAGGCGAAAACAGCATTAGATGAGAAAATATATTCATTAGTAGGCGGTTTATTTGAGCACGGATTTAAAAGCGAGAGGTTTGACAGATGCAAAGATTTCACAAAAGAAATTCCAATTGTACCTGTCTCTGCACTAACAGGCGAGGGAATTCCTGAGCTGCTTGTGTTAATCGCTGGCCTCTCGCAGAAATTTCTAGGCAAAAGATTGGAATTGAGCGGCAAAGAAAAGGCAAAAGGCACTGTTCTAGAAGTAAAGGAAGAAACAGGCCTAGGGAAAACAATCGATGTAATTCTGTTTGAAGGTTGCTTGCACGTAAGAGATGAGATTATAACAGCAAGTATCGAAGGTACAATAAGAACAAAAATAAGGGCTTTGTTGAAACCAAAACCACTAGAAGAGATAAGAGATCCGAAAAAAAAGTTTTCGCATGTAAATAGCGTATGCGCTGCTTCTGGCGTAAAGGTTGTTGCACCTAATCTTGACAACGTATTAGCAGGAGCCCCATTACTTTCGGCAGACATTGAAAATGCGGAAGAGGAAATAAAGGCAGCGATTGCAAAGATAAGAATTGAAAGTGCATCCATAGGGCCGATAGTAAAGGCAGATGCTCTTGGCTCATTGGAAGCCTTTATAAAAATGCTAGAATCAAAAGGAATAAAGGTTAGAAAGGCAGACATAGGCAACGTTTCAAAAAGAGATATTATGGACGCTATAGCTGTGAAGAAAAAGGATAAATTCTTGGGAGTTATATTCGCTTTTAATGTAGATATAGATGAAATAGCATTGCAAACAGCGAAGGAGGAAGATATCAAAATATTTAAAGGAAACGTAATATACAAATTAATAGAAGAATTCGAGGAATGGCAGCAAAAGCAGAAGGAATTAGAAAGAATTGAGAAGCTTAATAAGCTTGTGTGGCCTGCAAAAGCAAGAGTGCTTAAAGGTTTTATATTTAGGAATTCAAAGCCTGCAATAGTGGGAGTAAGAATTGAGTGTGGCAAACTAAAATCTAAGTCAAAGGTGTTTAAAGAGGGAAAATCCCTTGGAAGAGTAGTAGACATACAATCTGAAGGAAAATCATTAAAGGAAGCAAAGAAAGGAGAAGAAGTTGCACTTTCGATAGATAAAGCAGTTGTTGGTAGGAATCTTTTCGAGGAAGACATTATATATACAGATGTGCCAGATGAGCACGGAGAAGAACTAAAGAAGGAAAACGCACTTACAACAGAGGAAGAAGAACTTTTAGAAGAAATTAAGGAATTGAGAAGAAAAATTAAGAAGGAGGGAGAAGAATGAACATAGTTGTCTCTGACCCAAAAACTGGAAAAGCATACTCAATCAACACAGATGCTGCGGTCTTTATAGGAAAGAAGATAGGTGATGAAGTAGAGCTTACAGAGATTGGATTGGAAGGATATAAAGGAAAGATTACTGGAGGCACAGACAAAGATGGCTTCCCAATGCGACCAAGTATAAAATCAATGCAACGCGTATCTATAGTTCTAAGCGGTGGCCCAGGCATAAGAAAACTTGAAAAAGGACAGCGAAAGAAAAAAACTGTAAGAGGAGCAATAGTCGCACAAGATATACAGCAGCTCAACATAGTAATAACAGCATACGGAAAGAAAAAGTTAGAAGAAATCTTAGGGAAGAAAGAAAAAGAGGAAGGTACGAAGGAAGAAAAGGAAGAGAAACAAGAGCAAGCAGAAAGAGAACCAAAAGTAAAGGAAAAAGAAAAGAAGGCAAAGGAAGAGAAAAAAGAAGCTAATGAAAGCGAGCAAATAAAAAATGAAGATGAACAGAAGGCAAAGCCGAAAGCTCCAGACAAAGGGAAGGAGGGTTAGTATTGAGCAAGACAAAATATGCAGAGCAGGCAGTGGTTAATATCGGTATGGTAGGGCATGTCGACCACGGCAAAACATCTTTAACGGAAGCACTGACAGGAAAATGGACAGATACGCATTCAGAAGAACTACGAAAAGGAATTTCAATCAGGCTTGGCTATGCGGATGCTACTTTTTACAAATGCCCTAAATGCAAGGGCACAAAGGCCTACACAAATTCAGAGATCTGCCCAAATTGTAAATCAAAAACAAAGAAACTGAGGAAGGTTTCCTTTGTCGATGCTCCTGGGCATGAAACTCTAATGACAACAATGCTAAGCGGAGCAGCTATAATGCAAGGTGCAATACTTGTAATTGCGGCCAATGAAGAATGCCCACAGCCCAGAACAATAGAACATCTTATGGCACTGAAGCTAAGTGGAATTGAGAAAATAGTAGTTGCACAAAATAAAATAGACCTCGTAACTGAAAAAGAAGCAACGGAGAATTACAAGCAGATTACAAAATTCCTGAAAGAAAATAATATTAACGCTCCTATAATACCAACAGCCGCAAATTTTAGAATAAATATAGATGCATTAATAGAGGCGATTGAAGAAACGATTCCTACCCCAAAATTCAACGTTTCAGGCAATGCAAAGATGTATGTAGTGAGATCATTCGATATAAATAAGCCGGGAACAAAACCTGAGCAGTTGAAAGGAGGTGTTGTAGGAGGAAGCATAATCCAGGGAACAATAAAAAAAGGGGAAGAGATAGTAATTGCTCCTGGATTTGGTGAAGGCCCTCTGACTACAAAAGCCGTGAGCTTTGCTGTTGAAGATGGCTTACTAAAAGAAGCAAGACCTGGCGGGCTTGTTGCTATTGGTACGGAATTAGATCCCTCGCTGACGCAAAACGATAGAATGCGCGGCCAGATAGTTGCGAAGCCTGGAACCTTGCCAAAGAGTAGCAAAGAAGTTAAATTAAAAATTGTTTTTCTGGAAAGACTATTAACAGAGCAGATTAAAAAACTTGAAATTAATGAACCCCTCGTATTAACCATAGGCACAATGACAAATGTCGGCATAGTAAGAAGTTTTAGAGATAATATAGCAGAGTTGTATTTGAAAAGCGAAGCAATAATTGAAAAGGGACAAAAAATAGCGATAAGCAAGAGGATAGAAGGACAATGGAGATTAATAGCATATGGGGAAGCACTCTAGGGTTAGGATAAACTGTGTTGCACTCGATACAAGTATTATATTGGCATGTATGCAGTTTAAAGTTGATATTTTTAGTGAGATGCAAAGGTTGGTTGGAAATAAAAAGCTCGTGATTCCAGAGCAGGTAAAAAAAGAGCTTGAGGAAATAAAGAAAGAAAGCGAAATTAAGAAAAGGTGGGTTATAAAGATGTTGGAAGTAATGGATAAATACGGCGTAGAGACAGTAAAGGTAGAGGCGCAGAATGCGGATAGCGCTCTCCTAAAGCTTGCGGAAAGATGTATAATAGCAACAGCAGACAAAGAGCTAAGAAAAGAAATAAAAAAAATTCGAGGGCAGGTTATTTATCTTAAAGGGAAAAAAATTCTAGAGATTGAATAGGTGCATTATATGTTCTATCTATACAAAATAGAAGGCGCTGTTAGGGTTCCGCCAGACAAACTTACTAAGAATCTAACTCCTGTGCTTTTAGAGGTACTAAGAGAGGATTTCGAAGGCATTGTAGATGAAGATATTGGTGTTATAGTAGCTGTCACAAAAGCCAAAAAATCCGGCGGCGGGAAGATAATCCCTGGTGACGGAGCAGTATACTTTGATACTGAATTTGAGGTACTTGCATTTAAGCCTGAAATGCACGAAGTTGTAGAGGCAATAATTACAGAGCTAACAGAATTTGGAGCATTCGCTCAGATAGGACCAATGGAAGGGCTTATCCATGTTAGTCAATTAATGGACGACTACATTAACTATGATGCCAAGCAGCCAGCATTTATAGGAAAGAAAACAGGGAAAAGATTGCTGAAAGATGATATAGTTTGGGCAAGGATTGTTACAATTAGTTTAAAGGGAAACATTGCCAACTCAAAGATTGGCCTAACAATGAGACAGCCATTCCTCGGTAAGGAAGAGTGGATAAAGATAGACAAAAAACACGAGAAGGAGAAGGCAAAAAAGGAAGGAAAAATAAAGGCAAAAACTAAAGAAAAAGAGGTGAAGAAGAAATGATAAAGGAAAAAGCATGCAGAAATTGCAGAACAATAATAGAGGAGGCAAACGTAAAAGAATGCCCAGAATGCGGTTCTAAAAGTTTAACAACCTTCTGGAGAGGATATGTTGTAATTATAAACCCGGAAAAGTCAGAAATCGCCAAAAAAATGGGAATTACAAAACCTGGCAAATATGCTTTACAGCTAAGCAGATAGGTGAGTAGATGAAGCTAAAAATTGTAGAGAGGAAAAAAAATCCGCTCCTCTACCGAGAAGACATAATAGCGGAAGTTGAAGCCGAAACAACACCAAGCAGAAAAGAATTAAGGGAAAAACTCGCAGCAACGCTAGCATCAAAAGCTGAGTTAGTAATAATAAAAAAAATAAAACAAGAATTCGGGCAACATAAGGCAACTGTCTTGGCAAAACACTACGAAAGCCAGGATCTTTTGGAGAAAATCGAACCGAAATACATTATCAACAGAAACCTAGGAATTAAAGAAACAAAGAAAGGTAAGAAGAAAGAAGAGGTTAAAGAACAGGAAGATAGCTTGAAAGGAGCAGAAGGAAAAGAGACCAAGGAAGAAAAGCAGGGGAAGAAGGAAAAAGAAGAGGAGAAGGGAGAGGAGAAGAATGAGTGAAGAAAATGCAAAGAAAGTAAAAACAAAGAAAGAAAAGAAACTGAAATCTGCTCTCTATGAAATAAAGGGGGATGTAGCGGAAAGAAAGACACGTTTCTGCCCAAAGTGCGGGCCAGGAGTATTTATGGCAAAGCATAAGGATAGATACGCATGCGGACGCTGTGGCTATACTGAAACAATTACAGTTCAAACAGCAAAGCAAAAACAAAATAATTAAACTATTTAATTTTATGATCTGTCTTGGTATAGAGTCAACAGCACATACCTTTGCTGTAGGAATTGTGGAAAAAAAAGGGAAAAAATACAAAATATTAGCAGATGTTAGAGATTCTTATTCTGGAGTTGGTTTAGTTCCATCTGAGCTTGCAGAACACCATTTTGATGTAGCTGCAGAAGTAGTAAAAAAAGCATTACGAGAAGCAAATTTAGAAATCAAAGAAATTGACCGTGTTGCATTCGCACGCGGTCCAGGTATAGGCCACGCGCTAAGAGTAGGCGCTATTGTTGCAAGAAGTTTGGCATACTTTAAAGAAAAAGATCTCTTTGGAGTTAATCACTGCATAGCCCACATAGAAATCGGCAAACATCTCTGCAAAGTGCAGAGTCCGTTAGTGCTGTATATAAGTGGCGGCAATACACAACTGCTTGTGGAAAAAAAAGGCCATTATAAAATAATCGGAGAAACCCTTGATATAGGAATTGGAAATTTTTTAGATTCCTTTGGAAGGAAGCTCGGACTAGAATTTCCTGCAGGGCCAAAATTAGATAAACTTTACTTCAGAGGGAAGAAACTTATAGAGTTGCCATATACTGTCAAAGGAATGGACTTAGCGTTCAGTGGTTTACTTACTGCAACTATTGCAAAGATAAACAAAGAAAAGAATAGAGATCTAATCTATTCTGCTCTGCATACTGCATTTTCAATGATAGCAGAAGTCAGTGAAAGAGCGCTTGCATACACAAACAAAAAAGAGCTACTTGCAGTTGGTGGTGTAGCTTCAAGCAAAGCGCTAACAAAAATTTTGAGAACGATGTGCAAAGAAAGAGGAGCAGAATATTTTGTGCCAGAGCCGAGATACTGTACAGACAACGGAGTTATGATAGCTTTAGCTGCGCTTATAGATGGAAAAGCTAAAAGACTAAAAATTGAAGAGAGTAATGTTATTCAAAAAATGAGAACAGAAGAATAAAAAGGTGAAAAGATGCTAGAAGGAATTTACAT
>JAGHAR010000121.1 GCA_021161405.1 Candidatus Iainarchaeum sp. | reverse complement strand
GTGTTTTGTATCCTTTATATTGCTCAAACACTCCTCGCTGTCTTTACCCTCGCATAATGCTGTTTTTGTTTTCTCATCGATTGTTATGCTATTCCTATATTTGTTTATGAATTCTGCAAGCTCTGCATATTTTTTGTTTATCGCAACTGCAAACTGCATTGCATCGCAGAAGTAGCCAGAGCTATCTTCGCTTATGAAACCATCAACGCTTGCATCACAGGCATTCTTTTGAATTTCTTCTGGGTTCCAGCTGAATAACAACCTGTTAAATCCGAATTTCTCGTATGCGGTTTTGCCTGTTGTGCCTTCCTTACATTCAAATTTCTCTTCTGTTACCATTGCGGCCTGTGCTCTTGCACATTCTTGCCATAGTTCTTCTGCTCTTTCTCTGGTTATGCCTTTATCTTCAGCTTCTGCCATAAACTTATCTTTGCTCCAACCCTCTTCTATGCATTTGTCTAACAATTCGCGCTCTTCTTTTGCATAGGCAGGAGTTGTTGCACATTCCTCTACAAAGCTGCTATCTACCTGTTCTGGCCTAATGCTTGGATGCAGCACAAACACTTTTGCTGTTAGCCCAACATCTTGCGTACCTGTGTTATAGACAACACGTGTTAGTTTTGCTGTTACAGCTATCTCTAATTTCGCACAAGCTGTTTTCATTTTGCTTCTATCTATAGTTATTTGTATATTGTGGGCATTATCTGTTAATGCAAACGAAACAACAACCCCGCTGGTTTTATCTTCATAGCTTTCAGGCATTACCTCGCTTAATCTATCAGTAGTACCGCAATAGTTTTGCCCTATAAGCATTACCCCTATTGGATGCGGCTTAAAGCTGTAGATATTGTCCTTCCATGCTGTCTGCGGAACAAAGCCGTATGTTGAGCCTCTTGTTTTCCAATAGCTTACAAGGTTTAAAGCTTCTTTATTTATGCAATCCATGAAATTCGTTATGTTTGGATTTCCAGGCTCTACAAAGGCCTCTGCTTGTTGCAGTCCTCTCCACCAGTCCTGGAGTATTACCTGCTGCGGCTCAGAGGTCATTGGAGGATACTCAAATCTAACTGTTAGCGTACCTCTTGTTTCAATAACGAAGAAGCTTTCCTGCGCAAACATTCTTAGGGCTCCTAACTGTGTGAATTTAGTGCCTCTTAACATTAGGGCAGCATGCGCTCTGTAGCTAACATTAGGCACTATCTCTAATATTATTGTTTGCATTACTCCTCCTGTCGGAGTCGGAGTTATTTCCTCACCTACAAACCAGATAGCCTGTATTAGTTTACATTCTGTTGTAGCTACCCCTTGTGGTGTTGTTTGTGTTTGCCATGTGTTTGGTAGATAACCGCCATACGCATATGTGTAAGGGCTTGCTATGCCTTGCAACTCAATCTTTTCTACTTTTTGCGGAGCTGTTTTCGCTCCTGTAGTTGTTTCCTGTGTTGCGGAAGGTTGCGTTTGCGGCTGACCTTCTATCTGTGGGGGAATCTGCCTTGTTGGAATTTCTGGTGCTTGGCAGGTTATACTAACAGCACTCGAATCATGCGGCAACCTTACTCCAATAGCATAGCAGTAGTTTACAACCTTTAGCTGTGTTGGTCTACCAAATACATCACTCAGCTTTATTACCCTGCTTGGAATAATCTTTATACATCTTCCTCCGGAGAACGGCATTACATACACATCGATATCTTTTAACTTTGTAAAGTGTTCTGCTGCTGATTCTTTTGCCTTTATTGATACTTTGTTTAGGCCAAATCTATAGCCTGCGGATACGCTTATTACTTTACTTTCGTTCACACCTAGTGTAAACTTGCTTTCAGAGACGTTTATTCCAGCGGTAGTATCTACTTCAAAGTCAATATTGGTTGCACACCTGTTTGTTATCTCTATCGGCTCTTGGGCAGCATTGCCCCACATATTGAGATAGTTTCCTGCATAATGGGCTGTAAATCCAAAGCCGGCAAAGCCAGCGTAAGGATATGCTGCTCCGCTATAGCCTGGCAGATATCTTCCGTAGCCGTAGCTGTAGGGAGGCACATAGCTGCTGTACGGTTCTCCTGCAGCGGTTGTTGGTAGTGTTCCAACAGGCGTACCATAGCGAGGATCTATGCTTGGTTGTGATTGCAGGTATATTGCTTTGCTTTCTTCTGCCTTTCCATAGATCGGCGCTGCTAAAGGAGTATAGCCAATGCCATAATAATATGGATTGTAGCCGTAGCCGGCATATATTCCGAATCCAAGATTATAAGGCATTACTGTTAGCTCTATTGGGCTTCTTGCTTTAATTTCAATACATTTTGCTAAATTGTTGAGTGTAATTTCTGTTCTTAATGTTGCCTCTAATTTTTGCTCTCCTCCTTGCGTATAGTTACTTGCCGCAAATATAATCTTTGGTTGTTCGTGAGCAGCGGTTATATCTGAATTTGGTTTAAATTTCAATTCAAAGAGAATTGCTTTTCCTTCATCAACGATTGGGAGAATTATTCTTTCTTCATTTGTTATTGTTTGCTCTTCGATAGCTGCGCTAAAAGAGCCGATTGTAAATTCTCCAATCTCTTTTTTATTACCCCAATCAACTCTAACCCTTAAATTCTTGAGCTTTATTGGCTTATCATTGCTTGTGCACTCGTTACGGATTTCCAGATTTAACATTTCTTCATTTATGGAATTTATCTTCCATTCTACAGGCTTAACTTTTAGGCAATCCAGAGAATCTGTTTCATTGCCAAGGCCGATAACAATCTCTATTGGTAAGGTTGAAACCCATACCTTTCCAAAGTCAGCATTCTCAAAGTAGAAATTAATTGTGCCCTTTATCTGCATTAATTTTTCGATTAGCATTCCCTTCCTTGTTAGAGTTATTCTTGCAGTTAGGTTGTTGTCCGCGTTTACTGCTATCTCTAGCTCCTCTGGCGGAGTAGTCCACTTTATATCTACAAGTTCGGCCTCTTCCTTAGGAATATTTAGCTTTATATCTTTCAACTTCATTGGGATTGGTGTTTTATTGCTAAAAAGAATTGTTTCCTCTCTTCCTATAATTTCGGCTGTGTTCAATCTAATTGCGAGCTTTGGCGGGCTTAGTTGTACTACTCCTTCTTCAACACGCATTTCCTTTATAAGCACCTTATAATATTCTTTCTGAATTTCGAATTTGATTACATCACCAACAGCAGGTGCCTCAAGCTTAAATGTGAATGTCCCTTCTGCATCTGTTGTTCCGCTCGCTATAAATTCATCGTTGGAATAGATGTTTATTGAAGCTCCTTCTACGGCATTGCCCGATTCCTTGTCAGTTACTTTGAGAATTATCTGGTTGTCTATAAATGGCACTATCTGCGCGGGCAGCATCTGCAATGATAATTCCTTTGCCTTTGCTACCTTGATGTTTATCTTCTTAGATAAAATTGTTTCCCCGCTGCTTGAGCGCATCTTTATTGTTAACAGATTGGACCCTTCTTTTTCTGTTAGGAATTCAATTCTTCCCCTTACACTGGTATTCCTTAAGAGAGAACCTATATTAACGGAAAGTTCATAGCTTTGGGCATTTCCTTCCAGTATTGCTCCTGTCGGTGTTTCGATATAGTATTGGCCTAATTTCAGGCCTTTACTTTCAGAGTTGAAGCTTAATGTAACATCGTTGAAGCTCAGCTGCGAAACAGAACTGATGTCAAATTTCAGCAAATATCTCTGATTCGGTTTTGCCGGGAATTCATCTGTAACAGCGGTCTGTTGCGCTGTTCTTATATCTTCTATTATAAATGTTTTACATAGTATGGAATCGCAGAGCAATGATGCTCCAATCTGGTATGTTACTCTGAATGCATTTGCATAGAGTCCTTGCTTTTGGTTGCTTGTTGCGGCATTGCCCAATACACTATCTTTTGGAATTCTTTCATAGCTCGAGCCAGAGATTCCATAGATGCGGTACCATATATCTGCCAAGCCAGTTGCTGATTGACTTGTTGTTAATACCGCTTCTATTTCATAAACTCCTGGTTTAGGTTTGCTAAATTGAATATTTGACCACTTTGCAATGCTTCCGGTTAAATTGCTATAATCTGTTGCCTCTCCGAGGTTTGGTGTGTAGGTTGTGCCTTTTACTACACTCTTTGCTGCGCTATAAATCTTTGCTATTGAGATTGTATCTTCATCTACAGAATTTACCCTGCCAATGTTTGCTTTGCCCGTTCTAATATGTACTCCTACTGTATCGTACTGCTTTGGTATGCTAACTATAAATCTCGCTGTATATGTTGCTCCTCCTGAAATTTGAGAATTCGCTGGAATTGTTTCGTTGTTGCTATACAAGCCAACAAACTCTATTCCGAGAGAAATTGGTGATTTTTTCAAATTTATTGTTTTTTCTAATGTTTCATCCTTTGCGATGTTTATCTTTGCTGAGAAATAGTTTGCATAACCTTCCTTTTCCACGCTGATAATTACAGTTTCATCGATTCTTATTGGCACAAGTACTTTTCCTTCGGCATCTGTTTCGTAGCTTTTAACCTCCGCTAAGGATGGCCAGTATAGTTTCTTTACCCTTGCTCCGGCTATTGGCTCATTAGCTTCGTCTCTTACTATTAGCGCTAGATTACCATAACCAATTTCCAACTCGGCTCTTGCCTCTGTTACTTGGCCGGCAATTACTGTTATGCTATCTATGCTTGTCTCTCCATAGCCGGGCTTAGATATCCTTGCTGAGTAGCTTCCTTCTGCAATTTCGGAAAATTCTACACTTCCATTGCTACCTGTAGACGCCTGCCTTATTGGCTTTCCGTCCCAGGTTAACAACTCAACAACAGCATTTTGAACAGCATTGCCAAGAGTATCTACTACTTGTATTATTACTCCGCCACTATTTCCTCTGCCTGCCTGCTGCAGCATAATTTCAACTGTTTTATCCTCTTCTGTGGTAATCTCTGCAGTAGCGGAAACATATCCGCTTTTTGTTGCGATTATTGTAAAGCTCTGGTTTGCAGGAAGATCAAATTCTGCAATGCCTGAGCTGTTTGTGTAGCTGCTTGATGCAAGCTCGCCTTCCTTGGTTCTTATATCTATCTCTGCCCTCTCTATCGGGCTTTGGTCAGCAGAACTCACTACTTTAACACTCAGCTTTATTGTTGTTGATTTTTCCATTACAATGGTAAACGAAACAATCTGCCCAGGAGCAACACTCCTTACTTCAGATTCTGTTGCCTGAGTATAGTTGCCGCTCTCATCAAAAGCCCTGACATAGTAAGAATCTGCCTCAACATCAAATTCTGCACTGCCTGCAGCGTCTGTTGTTTTGCTCTGCAGTTGCACATCGTTGATTGTAAATATTCTTACGCTTATGCCGCTCAAAGGATTTCCGAGAGAGTCTATGACCTGTACATGGATCTTGCCTGTTTCAGCAGCAGATTCAAGATAGAGGGTTGTTTCGCCTTCTTCGATGTTTAATATTCCGCTGTTGCTTGGTTCTAAGTTTACATTCAATGGATTAATTGCTATTCTTTTACAGGTGTTTGGCAGATCTACACTAAGGGTTCCGTTTACAACAGTTGCTCTTGTTTCATAGTCAGAACCTTCTATGCAGTTAACCTGAACATCAAAGCTTCCTTCGTAGAGTTCTCCTCCTCTGCCAACAACATTGATTACTTTTGTGACAATTCTTTCTTTGGGTTGTAAAATTATTCTATATGTTTTTCCATCTTCTATCTTCTCCGTTCTTGTTACGCTTTTGTAGCCCTCGCTTTCAGGAACATTTATTGTTATTTGGTTTCCTTTGACACTTAATTCCTTGCCTTCTATATCTGCATAGCTCTCGATGAATTCTCCTGAATCAATTCTGTATTTAAAGGTTGTAGCAATGGGAGTACCTTCCGGCGTTGCAAATAGAACCTTTATGGTTGCGCCCGGAATTAATAGGTTGTACGCAAAGAAACCAATCAAGCCAAATACAATAATAAGAAAAATTATAAACAAAGGAAAGGTTGGGATTCCCCTATCTTCAAGCGGATCAATTATAGCGTATACTGGAACACCTTTAGAATCGAGCCAATCCATGAGAGCATAATATTTATCCTGTAAGGACATCACACCACTTTTTGCAGCCAATTCATTTATTCACTATAAAATATTTACATCGCTTTTGTTTATTAAATTTATTCTTTTTAGATTTACATTTACTTTCTTTATAAAAATGCTTTTTTCTATTTAAATTTTTTGCCAGGCATCAGAAATAGCTTTCTGCTTTTGAAATTATTTTAACAAATATTTTTCTCTGCTCAGAAGAGAGTTTTGCTATGGGTAACGTCTTTACGGTTGCTTCTACAAATTCCTTGCTGTATGGAATTCTTCCGAGGATAGGAATTCTTTTTTCTTCTGCGAATTTATTTATCTCCTCCACAAATTTCGGATTTATATTGTATTTATTTATTACAATTCCGCACGGTATTGAGAAATGTTCTGCTATTTTTAATACCCTTTTTAAATCGCTTAGGGCTGCCGGCATTGGTTCAGTTACGCATATTGCAAAGTCAGCCCCTCGAAGAGAGGCTATTACTGGACAGCCGATTCCTGCTGCTGCATCCACTATAATTAATTCCGCATTTTCTTTAGCTGCTATTTCTTTTGCCTTTGCCTTTACCTCTTCTACTATCTTTCCGGAGCCAGAGCTTCCAATTGTTAACTGTGCGGAGACAATTCTAAATCCGTAGTTTGTTCTGCCACAGAACAGTTGTGCATTTTTGACCTTTTTCATTGTTATCCCTTCCGGGCATAGAAGCTTGCATGTTCCGCAGCCCTCGCAGAGAAATTCGTTAATTTTTATGGTTTGGGCTTTGTTGTCCCAACTAATAGCAGAGAAAGCGCATGCATCAACAAGTTCTTTTTTGCAGTTTTTTGCGTTTTCATTTGCGAATGCTTTGTAGTTTGTGGCTAATTCTTTTTCTTTTTTTAATTTCGCTCCGAGCAGGTTGGAGAGGTTTGGGCAGTCAACATCGCAATCAGCAACAACAAGCTTTTTCCGCTTTGCTAAGATGTATGCAACAGATGCAGCAATTGTGGTTTTGCCAACTCCGCCTTTGCCGGAGACAATTACCAATGTTTTTATCGATTTCATGCTTGCCACCTCTTCCAGCCGTTAGCAACCAATTTTTTTAAATTTAAATTTTCCATCCTGAAAAGATGTGCCTTGCATTTGCAATCTGAGCAGCCGAATTTCAGAATCGGCTCTCCACCTAAATTCCTGAGAATTGTTTGCGCGGTTTTGCATTCCTCTGCTTTTTTTGCTTCCTTGTAGAATATCTCAACAACCTTTGCAAATTTACTGCAGAGAAGGTAATCAATATGCCAGAATTTCTTCTTTCTTTTTGTTAAGTGCCTTTCAATCCTTTTTTCGAGGTTTGTTTGCGCGGAGCCAACGTACAGGTATTTTCCCTTTGGGAATTCCAATCTGCCTAAAGCTCCTATCTT
>JAGHAR010000087.1 GCA_021161405.1 Candidatus Iainarchaeum sp. | reverse complement strand
GTTCAGCAGAGATAAGCGAAGCACTCTACTTTCTGAAAAAATTTACTCCAGAGGAGTTGATGCATCCGAAGCAAAAACTTTTGGCAAGAATTTTAGAGGCGGAGCTAAGGAAAAATCCGAATATTAGAATAATTATTTTCAATCAATATAGAGATTCTATAAAGGAAATTGTCAATTACATCAATCGCTTAGATGGAATTAAAGCAAAGGAATTTGTTGGCCAAGCATCAAAGGAAACAACAAAAGGAATGTCGCAAAAAGAGCAAATCAAAAGAATTGAAGAATTTAGAAAAGGTAAATTTAATGTCCTGGTTGCAAGCAGTGTTGCTGAAGAAGGCCTAGATATTCCAACTGTTGATTTGGTGATATTCTATGAGGCAGTACCTAGCGAGATTAGAAGCATTCAAAGGCGCGGAAGAACTGCCAGAGCAAAAGCGGGCAGAGTTATAATTCTAATTACAAAAGGCACGAGGGATGAAGCGTTCTATTGGGCATCAAAAGCTAAAGAAAGAAGGATGCTAAGAACTGTTAAGGAGATAGCGACAAAAACATCTGCCGAGGGAAAGCTCAAAATAGAAAAGCAAGTTACACTGAGCAACTATGTAAATAACGAGGAAATTCCTGTAATTTATGTTGACAGCAGGGAAACCAATTCGTTGGTTGTAAAGGAATTGAGAGAGAAAGCAAAGATTGTGCTAAAGCGGTTAGATGTTGCAGATTATGTAATCTCGAAAGATATTGCTGTTGAGAGAAAAACTGTTGCTGATTTTTTGGCAAGCATAGTTGATAAGAGACTGTTTATACAGGCAAAGCAACTTGCTGAGAGTTTCGAGAAACCGCTCCTAATTGTAGAGGGAAATTTCAACGAATTATTTTATCTAAGGAATATACACAGAAATGCAGTAATCGGTGCATTAACAAGCATCGCTTTGGATTACAGAATACCCATAATTTTTTCAAAAAGCCCGGAGGAGAGCGCAGAGATAATATACGCTATTGCAAAAAGAGAGCAGCTAAACAAAGGAAAGGAAATCGCTCTACGTGTTGGAAAGAAAGGTTTTTCTTTAAGCGAGCAGCAGCAGTTCCTTGTTGAATCTTTGCCTCTTGTTGGGCCGAGCTTAGCGAAAAAAATACTGAAGCATTTCAAAACAATTGAAAACCTTGCAAGAGCAAGCAAAAAAGAACTAATGCAGGCTGAAAAGCTCGGCAAAAAGAAGGCGGAAATGATCTATGAAATATTTCATAAGGAATATAAGGGAGAAGATGATAAAGAAAGAGTTTAAAGAAATTGCAGCATATGCGCTGCTAATTGCAATAATCACTGCTTTCATGTATGGATACATTGTAATAAATACAAGGCTTCTTATAGGGAACGATGGCTATTTCCATATAAGATTTTCGGAAAGAATTCTGAACGAGGGAATTGTACACAAATTTCCGCAGATATATTTTAGCGAACTCAGAGAGAGCTTCTACGATAAGCATTTTTTATACCATATCTACCAGATTCCTTTTATTGTTTTTACTAATGCAATTGGCTTGCCTTTAATCTATGCAGCAAAATTCTCCGCTGTTATGCTTATTGTTTTGCTCTTTGTAATTTTTTATTTAATCCTGATCAAATGGAAAGCAAAACCAAGAGAAGCATTCCTGTTTAGCTTGCTTTTTGCATTTTCATCAACAATCTTTGCATTTAGGATAATAATGCCGAGAGCAATAACCTTTGGAATAATCTTTTTTCTTATTACGCTGTTCTTTATCCTCAACAAAGATTGGAAGAAAACGCTAGTAAGTTGCTATCTCTTTGCCTTGGGCTATTTTGCATTTCCAATAACGTTAATATCGTTAGTAGTTATATTTGCTTCGCAGTTTCTTGCGTTTAGAGAAGATTACATAAAGGAAATTGCAGCAAACAGAAAAGTAATAAGTGCTGCCTTCTTTGGAATTATGGCAGGCATTATAATCAATCCATTCTTCCCAACAAACATTATACAGGGAATTACAACAGATTTAAAAGCGAGTATATTTAGAGCTGCAGAACTCGGAAATGCAGAATGGAATGCTATAACAACAGATTTTTTCTTTAGCGGAATTTTGCCATGCGCGTTGCTTCTAATAGCGGCTGTTATTTACACACTTAAAAAGCGAGAAAAATTCTCAGCAAAGGAATTTTCGCTTTTTTCATTAGCATTATTTCTCCTTATTTTAAGCGCGAAATCTGTTCGCATATTGGATTTTTTCGTGCCAGCAGCTATGCTGTTTTCTGCGATCTTCATAGCTAGGAGGAATCTATTAAACAAAAAATTGTTCAAAACCCTATTTGCAATTATTTTGGTAATAGGAATTGTACAGTATGTTATGTTTGCAAACACAATGCTGAACGAAAAGCAGCAGGATTTCTCTGCCTGTGCGAAATATATAAAGGAAAATTATCAAGAGCGGATAATATTCAATTCAACCTACGATGATTTTCCGCAGCTTTATTACTATCTGCCAAGCTACTACTTCATTGCTGGTTTGGATGAATATTACCTCTACGATTACAGCAAAGAGCTATTCAATAAATACCGTAGATTTTCAGATGAGCCAAGTGCTTCCCTGCTCAAAGATTTCAATGCAAGGATTGTGTTTGTTGATTTAACACAAAAACCAAAGCTAGGGGAAAAGCTTCAAAAAAGCAGCGAATTCAAAAGAGAATTTGAAGCGGATGATTGCATGGTATTTAAAGTGGTATCATGAAAGGTTAAGCAGGGCGATCTTCTCAATTGTCAATTTTTGTAAAGCTTCTACCTTACTTCCAAAATTCTTTATTGCATTTTTACTTATGCCGTAAAATCTCCTTATGCTCTCAAAATTCCTTTTCAGATTTCTCTCGAAAAATTTTGCTGAGAGTTTTCGCTCTTTGAAACTAAGCCCTGTGAGAATATTTTCCGCTTCCCTTATTTTTTGGTTTGTCTTTCCGTAAAGCACAGCAATGAACAATTTTGGCTTCTTGCTTTCCTTCAAAATTCCCCTTGCCTTTGAGATCTGCCTTGTTGCTAATGTTCTCAGTATAAATTCCACTTCGAAATCCCTCGCAATAGCTGCGTTTTCTTCAACAGCGCAAATTGCATTGTAAAAACCTATAAGGATTTGTTCGATTGAGGTAATAAGCTCTGCAGGGAAAAGCACAAGCTGCGAATCCAATATTTTTTTAAGGCTTCCCTTGCTTGGAATTGTTAAATAACCAAGCATAATTTTTAAATTGTAATCTTTTATTTTGTACTCCATATAGAAGCGATATCATAGGAAAGAAATTAAAATAGATAATTAAGGTGAGAAAATGACTCAATGGCATATGCGTAGCAAAACAAAGCCAAGCGGTGGCAAGAGAAATGCTAGCAGAAGATGCAAAAAGAAAAAAGCATGGCGCGGAGGAGATTTTGCAGCTACGAAAGTCGCACACAGCAATGAAAAGGAAAAGCGCAAGGTTGTTAGAGTTAGAGGCGGCAATATAAAGATAAAGCAACAAATAGCAAGGTATGCAAATGTCGCTGTTTCTGGTAAGGTAGAAAAGATGGAAATTGTAGATGTGCTTGAAAACAAGGCGAACAGACACTACGCAAGGCGGGACATAATTACAAAAGGCGCAATAATCCTCGTTAAAAAAGGCGATAAAGAACTAAAGGCAGAGGTAACCTCGAGGCCAGGGCAGGATGGCGTTGTTAATGCTAAGACGATAACTGATTAAATTAGTCTATTTCTAAGAAAGCTGAGAAAAGAAGCCTAAAACCGAAACATTTATAAAGGATGAAAACAGCATATTTATATAGGTATCGTTTTAGTGGATGGCAAATCTTGATTGTTGCGGATTGTATGGACTGAATTGTTGGATTTAGTAGGTGATATCTATGGCTATTAAATGTCCAGAATGTGGAAGCAAAAATATAAAAAAGGATCCCGAAACAGGCGAATGGATCTGCCAGAAATGCGGCCTTGTAATAGATGAGGCAAATATAGACCTAGGCAAAGAATGGCGTAGCTTTGATGCTGATCAATTCGAAAAGAGAGCCAGAACAGGTTCTCCAACAAAATATGCAAAGCTTAACAAAGGGCTTGTAACAATGATAGATCGCAGAGGAACAGACATTAGAGGGCATAAGCTAACATCTAAAAGCAGAGCTCAGATGTATAGGTTAATAAAGTGGCATAAAAGAGCTACAGTAAGCAGCTCTATCCAGAGAAATTTGAGCATTGCTTTGACAGAATTGCGTAGAATGGCCAGCTATTTGAACATTCCAGAGTCACTTGTAGAGGCTGCTGCTTTGCTCTACAGAAAAACAGTGAAGAAAGGCCTTATAAGAGGACGCCTTATAGAGGCAGTAGTGGCAGCTGTTTTATATACTGTGTGCAGGGTATACCACGTTCCAAGAACATTGAACGAAATGGCCGAGGCAAGTGGACTAACAAAGAAAGAAATAGGTAGAACATACCGCTTCTTAGTGAGAGAGCTCGGCATAAACGTTCCGTTGACAAACCCGGTGCATTACATACCGAGGTTTGCAAGCGAACTAAATCTAAGCGGAGAGGTGCAAGAGCTAGGCAGAGAGATTGTAGAAAAAGCAATAAAACAAGGCCTAATCTCTGGAAGAGGCCCGACAGGAGTTGCTGCAGCAGCAGTATATATAGCTGGTCTTCTTAAAGGAGAGCGCAGAACCCAAAAAGAAGTAGCAAATGTTGCTGGAGTAACAGAAGTAACGATAAGAAACCGTTATAGAGAGTTAAAGAAAGAATTTAATATAAATGTCACCGCATAAGGAGGCTTCCCCTCCTTTTTATTTTCATTTTTCAAAATGATTTGCGATAAATCACAATAAATTTAAAACTAATTCCCATTCTGTTTATTGATATGTTAGTTGCAGGAATTGATGAAGCTGGCAGAGGCCCAGCAATCGGCCCTTTGGTTGTTGCATCTGCTGTAGTGGAAAAAAGAAATGAAGAAGAGTTGATAAAGCTAGGCGTAAAAGATTCAAAAATATTGAGCAAGATGCAAAGGCAAAAGATTTTTAGAAAGTTAAAAAGAATTCTGCATGACTTTAGAGTTGTGAAGATATCCCCAAAAGAATTGGAC
>JAGHAR010000076.1 GCA_021161405.1 Candidatus Iainarchaeum sp. | reverse complement strand
TTAAAAACAAGCGCAGCAGAGATTGTAAATAGCGTAGAAAAAAATACCAAAGCAAGGGTTTTGCTTTTTGTGGATCCCTGCTACGGTGGCTGCGATATAAGGGATGAAGAAGCAAAAAGAGCAAACTGCGATCTGCTAATTCACGTAGGGCATAGGCCTTTCCTTAAAAATCATTGCATGAAAGTAATTTACATTGATGTTGAATCAAAATTCAACAAAAGCAAGATAGCTGCAGGCATAGACAAGATTTTGGATATCTTAAACAAGAAAAAAATAAGAAGTATTGCTGTATGCTCAACTGTATACGAGAAAAATGTTGCAGATTACATAGCGAGGGAATTGAAAAATAGGGGAATTAAAGCAATAAATGCTGGCTTCGTTCTCGGATGTAATCTGCTAAAGCTAGCAAAAATCGGCAAAAAAGTAGATGCTGTTATTTACTACGGAGATGATAATTTCTACGCTGTTGGCATAGCGAAATTAAAAAAACCTTTATTTGTGATGAGAAGCAACGGCTCCATAGAAAAAATAGACACTATAATAGAAAAAATGGAAAGAATTAGATTTGCAAACATAGCAAAAGCAAAAGATGCAGAGAGGTTCGCAATACTACTAAGCTCTAAGAGAGGTCAGCTTAATATGAGAAAAGCTCTTGAAACGAAAAAGCTTATAGAGGAGCATTGCAAAGAAGCAATAATAGTAATTTCAGATTTTGTAAAACCAGAATACTTGCTTGGCATAGATGTTGATGCATATGTATTAGTGGCATGCCCCAGAATTATGGATGACAGCAAATTGTTTAAAAAGCCACTTATACTCCCAAAAGATCTGAAATTTATTCTACAATAGTTCCCCTAAACCTTTTGTTAGTTAGCGCTTTTAGAATTTCGCTAAATTTCCTTCCATTTACTATAATGCATCTAATAGAAGAGCGCTCAATTATGTTGAGCGCGAAGTTATCAATGATGAAATGCTGCCCCGGCTCAAATGAAGGCTGCAGAAATTCTCTGAGTTTTTTTGCTTTTATTTTTGGAACAATCTCCACGTTTTTGAATTTGTTTGGATCGGCAGTATATAGGCCATCTACATTCGTAAGATTAACGAATGTTGCACCTAACTTTTCAGCAATTAATGCGGCTACACCATCTGTGCTAATTCCCGGTATTAGGCCAGCAGTTACAAAAATCTTTCCATTAGAAAGTTCTTCCAGCGTTAAAGGATTTTCTATATATTCTGCGTTTGGTATCGAAATAGAAAGGAGCATTGCATTCATTCTTGTTGCTTCTATGCCTATTATATCCAATAAAAAATTATTCTTCGTAAATTTTCTCGCTACGGAGATAAATTCTCTCGCTAGAGTTCCACCGCCAACCACAACAACAATAGCAAACCTCTTTGACAGCTTGGAAACAAATTTTGAGAATCTCTTAATATAATTAACGTCCAAAGTTTTATCCTTATAGAGGAGCGAGCCCCCTAAGGAGAAGACAATTCTCTTTTGCATAGTAGAAAAATGTTGTTTAACTATAAAAATATTCCGCAACTGAATTTCTAAAGGGATCAAAATGCTCGCAGAAGAAATAGAAGAATCTCAGCTAGCAATATTCAAAAAGAAATTGAAGAGGCTGAAAGAATTTAAGGGCCGCGGAACCGAACTTATCTCGCTTTACATTCCTCCAAATGCAGACCGCGGCTCTGTAATGAGCCAACTGACTGAAGAAAGGTCACAAAGCAGCAACATAAAAGATTCAAACACAAGGAAAAATGTACAGGGCGCGTTAAGAAAGATAGACAACTTTCTGAAGAGGATCGATTTTAAAATTCCTAAGCGCGGCTTGGCGATATTCTGCGGCAATATATCCGAGCAGGAAGGAAGAAGCGATATAAGACTGTTTGTTGTTGAACCGATTAAACCAATAAAAACAAAATTATATTGGTGTGACAGCAGCTTCCATTTAGCTCCGCTTGAGGAGATGGTAGAAACAACCGATGTATTTGGCCTTCTAGCAATAGATAAGAACGAGGCAACTTTAGCATTACTGAAGGGAAAAAGCTATGAAATTATAGGAAAATTTACAAGTGGTTTCTCAGGCAAAACAAGGGCAGGAGGCCAAAGTGCTAAAAGGTTTGAACATCTAAGAGAGGAAGCAACCCACGAATTCTTCAAACGCGTAGCTGAGAAGATGAACAACGCATTCTTGCCAGAACTTGATAAAATTAAGGGGATTATTATAGGCGGTCCGGGAATTACTAAAAATTATTTTTTGAATCAGGATTTACTCGATTACAGAATAAAAAAGAAAATTATAGGAACGGTTGACACAAGCTACACGGATGAATACGGCATAAAAGAAATTATTCAAAAATCAGACAAGTTGTTAAAAGACACAGAACTTATGAAAGAAAAGGAAGTTTTTGAAAATTTCTTGAAGGCGGTTGTAAAAACAGGGTTAGCCACATACGGCCTCAAAGAAACTCTTGCAGCATTGGAAGAAGGAAAGGTAGATACACTGCTAATTAGCGAAGCAATAGATTGGTTTGTGGTAAAGCTGAGGTGCGATAACTGTGGTTATGAAAAAGAAATGATCTTAAAGGAAGGGCAAATGCCTGAACAGAAATGCCCGAAGTGCAACTCTCCATTAGAAGAGCTCGAAGATGTCGACTTTATTGACTGGATGAAAGAAAAAGCCGAACAAATGGGCTCAGCAGTTAAATTGATAAGCACAGAAACTGCAGAAGGCAAACAATTTCTAGAGGGGTTTGGTGGGATAGGTGCAATACTCAGATTTAAGTAAACAATTCGGAATTGAACACTATTCCACTACTTGCAAGGGGATTGGAGGAAGAATAAAGTACAGATACGCTGATTTTATAGTTGAAGAAGTTGATTTTGAGAATAAGCTATGCAAGGCAAGACGATTTATTAAAGAAAAAATTCCAAAAGAGAAAAGCATGCCAAAGCTTCCGAAAAAAATGGAGAAGGATTACTTGCACCTTGATTTAGAGAAAATAAACAAGGATTTAAATTTTGTAATTAAAAGGGTGGCGCGCTTTCTCGGAATCAGCAGAAAAAGAATTGGCTATGCCGGACTAAAAGACAAAAGAAGCGTAAGCTGTCAAAGGATATCTATTTACAGGCCAAATATTGAACGGCTACGTGAGCTAAAGATAGCGGGCGTAGCGTTCCATAGAGCAAAAGAATCCAATGAAAGGATAGAGCTTGGTATGCTAAAGGGAAACCTTTTCACGGTTACTATTAGAAATATAAAACTCGAAAGAGAAGAGATCGAAAAGAGAATTAAAAGGTGTTTCAATGAAGCAAAGCAGGGTATTGCGAACTATTTTGGAGAGCAAAGGTTTGGCTCAATGAGAGCAATAACGCATATCATAGGCAGAGAACTTATAAAAGGAAATTTTGAAAAGGCAGTGAAAATGTATCTTACAACAACATTCGATATGGAGAAAGAAGAAATAAAGAACGCTAGGAAAAAATTAGCTAAAGATTGGGATTTCAAAAAAGCACTAAGAGAATTTCCAAAAGAATGTTTATTTGAAAGAGCGATGCTTGACCATCTCTCCAAATATCCGAGAGATTTTGTAGGGGCATTCCAAAAGATGCCAAAAGCGATGAGATATCTGTTTACGCATGCATTTCAAAGCTATCTATTTAATAAAGTAGTAAGTGAAAGGATAGCGCAAGGCATTGGACTAAAACCTGTCGATGGAGACATATGCAAGGAGGGAATTGCTACCGCTCCTCTCTATGGCTATGAGTGTAAATTAGCAAAGGGCATTCCCGGAAAGATAGAAAAACAAGTTTTAAAAGATGAGGGACTAAAGCTAAGTGATTTTAGGGTTAAATCTTTTCCAGAGATTTCCTCGAAGGGTGCAAGAAGAAAGATTATCTTTTTTCCTAAGAGGATGAAATTGATAGAAATTAAAAAAGATGAATTTTTTGATGACGCCTACAAAGCGAAGATTAGCTTCTATCTGCCAAAAGGTTGTTACGCAACCGTTCTGTTAAGGGAAATTATGAAAAATTAAATTTTTTTCTATTTCCTCCCTAGAAGACAATCCCTCGAGAAGTTTCCCGTCAACAATAACTGCAGGGGTTTTCCTTACTGCATATTTTCTTGCCAATGCTTCAGCAACGCTCGAGCCAATACTGAGATCAAACGAGTATATTCTTACACTCTCGCCAAATTTTCTTTTTACTTCATCCAGAATATGCCCCTGCTCAATACACCCCTCGCAGTCTCTTGTATAAAAGTACAGAATTAGTGAATAATTGTAATCGCAAATTTCCCTGAACTTTTCCGCTAACAAATACGTCTCGGCTTCTAAAACAAAATATTTTCTCTTTAGATCGAAATCAAATTCCTTTTTTACATTTTCTAAATATTCAAGCTTCGCACCTATCTGGGCGGTTTTCCTGTCGAGTAAGCCGAGCTGTTCTCCATACACCGGGCAAAATTCAACAGAAGGTTCGAGCAGAAATAATAACTCCGAACTATAAAATGTAAATTCAATGTCCTGCATTTCCTCGGCTAAAGCAGAGCGTGCAGTTTCTGATATTGTAAACCCTAGATAAAGCCCTGCAACGAAAATAACCATAGCAATTATAAGTGCGCTAAAATAAAGATGGAAACTTATTTTGCGCATTTCATCACCATTTTAGCTTTGCCATTCTCAATTCCTCAAAGAAAGATGCCAGCCAGAACAGTGTAATCAGATAGGGATATATCAAAACAAATATGATAATATATTTTAACTTAAGCTTCTCTTTTGGGAGAAAACTCAGAGCATAAAAAGACCACCAGAATGTTAAAACTAAAATAATTACACCAAAGAATTGCATAGGAGAGAGACTTATTAAAAAACTTGTGAGTGAAAAATCGGTTGCTAGTAGCGGGGCATTTGTAAAGAACCTAAACGCACTTAATACGAGAATTGCAATCAATAAAAATATCGCGAGCAGG
>JAGHAR010000130.1 GCA_021161405.1 Candidatus Iainarchaeum sp. | reverse complement strand
TTTACATCCTCTGCAAGGGGCATGCCTCTTGTATGGATTTGCAGTATTTCCTTTCTTGCGTTTCTATCTGGCACACCTATTGAAATTTCTCTATCAAATCTGCCAGGCCTTCGCAATGCTTCATCTATTGCATCTGGCCTGTTTGTGGCTGCAATTACCACTACCTGGCCTCTTGCCTTTAGGCCATCCATTAGAGTTAGAAGTTGTGACACGACTCTTCTCTCAACCTCGCCGGTTACTTCTTCTCTTTTAGGAGCAATCGCATCTATTTCATCGATAAATATTACACTTGGTGCATTTTTATTTGCCTCTTCGAAAATTTCCCTTAATCTCTTTTCGCTTTCACCGTACCATTTGCTCATTATTTCTGGGCCGTTTATTGCATAGAAGTTTGCTCCGCTTTCATTTGCAACTGCCTTAGCAAGCAGTGTTTTACCGCAACCGGGAGGGCCACTTAGCAAAACTCCTTTTGGAGGAGTAATCCCCAATCTTTCGAAAATCTCCGGGTTTTTCATTGGCAACTCAACCATTTCCCTAATTAAAGCAATCTCTTCCTTTAGGCCGCCAATATCCTCATATCTCACGCTTGGAATAGCTGCTGCTTCTGCCGCTTTTCTCTTTGAGATAATAAGCTTTGTTTTTGGAGTTAAACGAACGCATTTGTTTGCAGGATTCGTAGCTGTAACAACATAGGTGAGCGGATTTCCCATTACGTTTATAACTAATCTATTACCTTTGAGAAAAACGTGATCGACAAGCCTTTCCATGAAATAAGCTGTTGGATCGCCTTCAAATACAATATCCTGAGTTGGAGCAATAGTAATCGAATTCGCTTCTGCAACTTCTATTGGCTTAACCCTAACCTCTTCTCCTATACTTGTCTTTGCATTTGTTCTTGTGATGCCGTCAATTCTAATTATGTTTTGCTCTTCATCTTGCGGCCTTGCACGCCAAACCCTTGCCACAGCTTTCTCTTTGCCTTCTATCAGAATAGCCTCTCCTGCCTCGAGGTTAAGCTCTTGCATTGTTTTTGAACTAATGCGTGCAATATTTCTGCCCACATCGCTCTGAAATGCCTCAGCAACAACCAGCTCAGCTTCCTTTGGCTTTTTTATAGGCATACTCTCACCTACTTTATCGGAATTATATCGCTCTCTTCTTCCTCAACAGCGCGTGGCTTGGGAAGCCAGCCCTTTATTTTGAATTTCAGCTCGAGAATTCCGTTATGGAATGTTTTGCTGTACTTTTTGTCAACCTTAACAGGTAGCTGAATGTTCTGCACATATTCTTTAGGCTGGGAAGCATGGTAAAAATCAGCAGTAGCTTTAATTCGCAGCATATTGCCACGTAGCTCAATCTTTATGCTTTCTTTTTTCGCACCGGGAAGCTCAACTAAAACAATCAATTCTTTGCCAATTATAAGCGTTTCCGTAAGTGGAGTAGTATGCTCTTCACCAATCTTTGGCCTAGAAATGTTGAACATTTCGCCAAATAGATCCTTAAAAAAATCATCTCCAAATGGATCAAAAATCATTGCTTCACCTCGCAGAAATTAAATTAAATAAAGGGAGGGAAAGTTACTTTATTTCTATGCGTTTGCTTTTATCTTCGCTCTTTGCTAACTTTGGAATCTTTATTTCAAGCACGCCGTTCTTGTAGCTTGCCTCTGCCTTCTTTATATCTGCATCACTCGGCAAGCTTATGAACTTATAGAAGCCAGCGTAGCTCCTCTCCAAGTGGTAGAGTCCTCTCTTTTTTTCCTCATGCTTTTCCTTCCTTACTGCTTTAATCTCCAAGCCGTTGTCCTTTGCTCTGATTTCAATGTCTTCCTTGCTAACACCTGGAAGCTCTACGCTTGCGTAGTAATTCTGCTCGTCCTCCCAGAGATCCGCCAGAGGTGTTCTGAATTCTCCTCTGAATTCTTCAGAAAAGCTTCTGTCAAAATCCTCAAAATCAGCAAACATTCTGCGCATCATTCTACGCATATTCTCAAAAGGGTCCCACACCATTGGCCTCACCTCCTTTGTCTAAAAATTTTAGACATTTTTAATATAAATTAAACAAAACTGTTTTTAAATTTATCGCATTGCTTCTCTTGTTTAACAAAGTTCGTTTATCAAAAAATTATAAAGAACAATTATTGCAGCTACTAGGAAGAGAATAATTATTAAGCGGTGTTTGTGTTTGTGCTTCTCAAATTTACTTCTTTGGGTATGCCTAACAACATCAAGCAGCTCATCGCCGAAATAAATCGAGAGAAATGTTCCAATTCCTGATAGTAAAATAATTAACCAGTACGGAATTGGATGCGTTATGATATATTTAAACAGCGAGAGAATTTTTGTTTTGGTATAAATCTGCGGATTGAATAATGAAGTATAAAGGTTAAGCACAGCAGCAAATAGCCAAACGCAAATTTCAGAGTAGAGCATTCTTATTCCAGTTATTAGGCGAACAGGGAAATCAAGCAATAGTCCAGCATCAGCTATCGGTGTACAAAAGACAAAGAAAGACCATGTAAGGAATGTTATCCAGAGACCATTTTTAATTCCAAAATGAAACACAACAAAGCAGAAATAGGCAATCACTAAAATAAAAACAAGCAAAAACCTAAACAGAACAGATTTTTGGGTTTCGTGCAGAAGAATTTTTGGTGCTTTAATTTGAGAATTTACACTAATAATTTGTGGCATCGTTAAATTATATAAACCGAATATTTTTATAAGTTCAGCAGACAAACAGCAATTTAAGATTTATCTAAATCGGCAAAGATTTTTTGTTGAATGTATTAGCAATAAATAAAAAAGATGGTTATTTCGTGTTTTAGATATGAGTGCGAGCAAATCAGATTATTTTATGAATATCGCAGTTATTGGAGCGGGTTACGTTGGTCTTGTTACAGGCGCATGCTTGGCAGAACTCGGCAACAACGTTGTATGTGTAGATATAGACAAAAGAAAGATTAACAAACTCAAACAGGGAAAAGTTCCTATCTATGAACCGGGACTCGAAGAGATTGTCCGCAAAAACTTAACCAGAAAAAGACTTGCGTTCACTACAAAAATTGAAAAAGCTGTTAATTTTGGAGAAATTATTTTCATCTGCGTCGGAACTCCTGCAAGGAAAGATGGATCTGCAGATCTAAGTTATTTAGAAAAAGCCGCAGAGCAGATAGCAAAACTAGCCAAAGATAACAAAATAGTAGTTATAAAAAGCACTGTTCCAGTGCTGACAGCAAGAAAAGTACACAAAATACTAAAACAACATAGTAAATCTAATGTTGAATTTTACGTTATAAGTAATCCTGAATTTCTAAGAGAAGGTTCCGCTGTCAAAGATTTTATGAACCCAGACAGAATTGTTATAGGAGGTATAAATAAGGAAGCAATAAGGAAAGTTTGCGAACTCTATAGACCTTTTAATGTGCCAATACTAGAGACAACACCTGAAAGCGCAGAAATAATTAAACATGCAAGCAACTCCTTCCTTGCCACTAAAATTTCTTTTATTAATATGGTAGCCAATCTATGCGAAAAAGTTAATGCAAATATAAAAGATGTTGCATTGGGAATCGGGTTAGACAAACGTATCGGCACAGCCTTTCTTAATGCAGGTATCGGATTTGGGGGAAGTTGTTTTCCGAAGGATATTGAAGCTTTTATAAAAGTAGGTGAAAAACATAGATGCAATTTTGCTCTTTTAAAAGAAGTGATAAAAATCAACGTTAGACAGAGGAAACTGTTTGTCAAAAAAATCGAAGATGTGCTTTATGGGTTAGAAAATAAAACGATTGCTGTATTAGGCCTAGCGTTCAAACCAAACACAGATGATATAAGAAAAGCTCCAGCTATTGAAATTATAAGATTGCTTCTTGATAAAGGTGCGAAGATAAAAGCATATGATCCAAAAGCCATGGATAATATGAGGAAAATTTTTCCACATATTCAATACTGCAACAATCCATACGAAACTTTGGCAAATTCCGATGCAATGGTTTTAATTACAGAGTGGGAGGAATTTAAAAAGCTTAACTTTGAAAAAGTAAAGAAAATTATGAAGCAAGCTATCATAATCGATGGAAGAAATTATCTTCCGCACAATAGATTGGAAAGAATTGGATTTACATATGTTGGCGTTGGAATTTAATATACTAGTCATTTGGATAAAACTTCTTCCTTTGTAGGATATCTGCCGCAACTTTTTGCTTCTGGACAATAGCCAAGGCGTTCGCATATTGGGCCAGCATTTTTGAAAAGCAAAGGTGCAACTTTCCTGCAGAGCTTAAGCATCTTGTTTGCTAAAGCCCTAATCTCCCATTGCGCTCTCATGCATAGTCGCTTCTCGAAGAAATTATACAACGAGCGTGTATTCATGGTCACTATAATCCTTGTCTCTGTTGCGTTCGGCAAAACAAACCTTGCATCTTCTTTTGGAATTCCATTTGCTATCATTTCAGCATAGAAATCTCTTGCGCTATCCATAAAATTCCTAAACCTTTCAGCAAATTTTTTGTTATCAGCAATGCTCTTTGGCAGAATATAATTGAAATTCTCCTCATTAACGTAACGTTGGCTTTGCTGAGAGTAGGAAGCTATGCGATGCCTAACCAACTGATGCGAACAGGCTCTGCTTATTCCCTCTATAGCAAAAGTAAAAGAGACATGCTCCAAAACACTCCAGTGGCCGCTCTCTATAACATGCTTCAACAATTTCTCAGCGTATTCGCGAGTTATCTTCTTTTGCAATTTATCAATATCAACTCCGGCATAACATAGATGTGCTGCTGTTGCCGCCGTTAACTCTGGCTCAGGTGTATAACGTATCAGTTTTACCTTCAACTTAGCTTCTGGCAAAGACAACACCTTTTTAATTATAGCAACGATAGATTTATTATTGTTAGATCAGCAAATTTTATTGCTCTTCTGGAAGTGGTCCTGTTTTCACCTCTTCTTCTAAAATTCTAGTAATAAAAGCCAGTACAGCTAATCTAACTCTTGCGGTGAGAAATCTTCGTAACTCTTTTTTGTTAGGATCAAACCTATCCAAACCCCAAAACAAACGTTCATAAACAAAGCTTTGTGCCTCATTAAAATGTTCTGTATAATCACCA
>JAGHAR010000043.1 GCA_021161405.1 Candidatus Iainarchaeum sp. | reverse complement strand
GATAATGATGCGAGGTTCTTTCTCCGCATAAAGAGCGGAAGCATAAAGAAAACACTGGAAGAGGCTGCTTCACAACTTGAAAAAGAGCTTGATGAATTTAAAAAACAATTTGCAAAGGCATTAAAATGAAAGCGCTTGGAAGAGTGGCAGCCTTTGACGATGGTTTTTTTACAAGAAAGCAAAAGAAAGTACTACTTATAGGTGTTGTTGCAAGGTTTGATTCTAAGGTTGAGGGAATACTCAGCACGGAAATTACAAAAGATGGTTTAGATTCTACAGCAGAAATAATTTCCGTAGTTAAGAAAAGTAAATTCAACGGAATAATAAATCTGATATTGCTGCAGGGCATAAACTTTGCTGGATTCAATATTGTAGATTTGGAAAAGTTAAACAGAGAATTAGCTATTCCATCAATAGCTGTTTTTAGGAGAATGCCGAGAATGAATCTAATCAAAAGAGCATTGAAGAATTTTGCGGATTGTAGAAAGAGAATTAGATTAATTGAAAAAGCCGGCGAGATTCATACTTCAGAAAATTTTTACTTCCAATGCAAAGGGATTCCTCCAAAAGAGGCGGAAAAATTACTCAAAAAGCTGAGCATACACAGCAATTGGCCAGAACCGTTAAGGTTAGCTCACCTAATTGCAAGCGGCGTAACTATCGGCCAAAGCACAAAACCGAGAAAATAATTCAAATAGTTTTTTAATTCCAATTAGGTTTATTTATTGAGATGCTGCGCAAGTTAAAGCAGAAACTGCGGTTTTTACGCTATGCTGATCCTTTCTTCTATGTGGACAGATATCTAATGCCATTTCTAAATCCGGAGAAAGATAGCAAAAAGGAATTTGTAATAAATTTTTTCTCAGCAGCTTTTTTTGCATTTCTCTTCTATTTCATTTTAAGCGTTTTGCTTGCAACCTCTGTGCCTGTTTCTGTCGTAATGAGCCCAAGCATGGAGCCGGTTTTGTATAGAGGTGATGTTGTAATTGCTGCTGCCGCTAATTTAGACGATTTTGCTGAGCTGCCAATGGTTGAGCTAAACAGGAATTTAAAAAATACTTTCTTGTACGAGTTTGCAAAACCAATCTACGAGGAAAGCGCAGCCAATAATTTAAAGAAGCAGATTAAAGAATTGCAGATAGGTTCAAAAAGAATTAAAATTGAGAAGAAAGGACCAATAGTGATATATCATTCTGCATTGCTTAATAGGCAGATTATCCACAGGGCAGTAGTTCTGCTCAAGGCAAAAGACGGTTATTTTGTTCTTACTAAAGGGGATAGTATCTATAATTCAACAATTGACCAGGACTGCGGAAGAGTCTTCCTCGGAATGCCACAGAAGGCGTGCATTACATTGTTTCCTGTTGCTTTGGATGAGATAAAGGGAAAATTAATACTCAAAATTCCGCTTGTTGGCTGTATTAAGCTATGGCTAATAGATGATCCTCTAAGCTTAATTTTCTATGGAAGATTACCAGAAGATTTTAAAGGAATTTGTTGATTCTATTCATTAGTTTGGTGTCGATATGAATGTTGTTTTTCCGAGCGCAGTTGTTTTTAAAAGATGCGTGGATGCTATTGCTGTGCTTGTTGATGAAGCCGAATTAGAAATTGTAAAGGAAGGTTTCAAACTAAAGGCAACAGACCCGAGCCAGATTTCCATGGTTGATTTTGAGATGCCGGCTGAGGCTTTTGAATCTTTCAAGATTGATGAAGCCAAAAAGATAGGGATCGATTTTAACTACTTCTCACAGATAATGTCCAGGGCAAAGACAACAGATAAACTTTCCCTAGAAATTGTCGATAATGCTCTCAAAATAAGTTTCATAGGAAACGCAAAGAGAAGCTTTAGTATGCCTCTTATTGATATAAGCGCATCCGAACTGCCGAATCCCAAAATTGAATTTACAGCAAAACTTGCATTAGCTGCACATGTTTTGCATGATGCTTTAAAGGATGCAACTCTGGTAAGCTCGCATATAATACTTGAGGCGAATAAAGAAGGATTCTTTATTAGGGCTAATTCTACGAGAGGCGTCCTCAATGTTGAGGTTGCAAAGGACAGCGAAGATATGAAAGAATTCGATGTTAAAGAAGATGCAAGGGCAATGTTTCCTTTAGATTATTTATCGGATATGATGAAATCTGCAAAAGGCACTGATATAATAGAATTACAGCTGAGAACAGATGCTCCGGTTGAGCTTTCCTACAACATAGACAAGGCAAAGGTAAAATATTTCTTGGCTCCGCGCATAGAGAGCGAATAGCAATAGATGAATTTTTAAAAAGAAACACTCTTCTTTCAATATGCTCGAGCTTAAGGATTCTGAGTTTTTCAGGAAGGCAATCTCAGCAATCTCTGCTTTCATCTCAGAGGGAAATTTTCGCTTTAATGAAAAAGGACTCTTCTTTAAGGCAATCGATCCTAGCCAAATCGTTTTAATTGATCTCTTTGTTCCAGCAAAGAGTTTTTCCAAATATTCTATGGAACCGAGCTTTATAGGTTTGAATGTGCAAGAACTAGCAAAGATTATGGAGAGAATTCAACCAAATGAGATTGTGCAGATGAAACTTACAGAGTCGGAATTTAAGATAAAGGCAAAGGGGGAAATTGAAAGAAATTTCTCTTTGCCTCTGATCGATGTTACGGAAACAGAGATAAATATTCCGAAGCAGGAATTTGTTGTTTCCGCAAAGCTAGATGCACAGTCGTTTAAGGAAGCCCTCAAAGACGCAAAACTATTTTCAAGTTCGATAATTTTTAAGGCAAAGAATAATGCGCTTGTTTTGGTTTCTAGTTCCACTAAAGGAAAAACAAAGACAATATTCAGCGAGGGAATTAACTGCAACGCGCAGGCAACAGCAAAATACTCCCTTAATTTTTTGCAGAATATAATAAGGGAAGCTGAAGATGATGTAAAAATAGAATTCAGTAATGACGCTCCGCTAAGGGTTAGCTATTCTATTGGCCCGGCTAATTTTGTCTTCTATCTTGCGCATATGATATTATAGATTTTCTTTTCTGTTTTTATTATGCCAATTGATGTATTTGCCTTTCCAGAGGAAGAATTAAAGTTTGCGTTCATGTTTCCTTTTACAGCTGTTGCCAAAAGAATTATAGAGAGTAAAAATTTATCTTTGGAGAATATCCCTGAAGAGATTATTGTAGAGGCAAAGAGTTTTCTTATGCAGGCTCTTGGTATGGAAAAACCAGATTATGAAATTCCGAATATTAGGGAATTATTAATCAATAAAATTTTGGCATTTCCCCTTTCAAAGGTTTTTGTTGGGTTGCTCCAAAGCCCAAGAGCAAAGACAGATTTTTCAAATTTCATAGAGGTTAGAACATTTAATTATCTAAGACGATTAAAGGACCCTATAAAATTAGCAAATGCCCTTGACATTGATTTTGAGCTAAACGATATTAACAGCTACAAGGTTCCGTTGGAGACATTCCTTAAAGCTCCGAATGAATTGGTAAACCAAACCCTTGTAAATGGCTTTGTAATCCTCTCTGAAAATGGTTTCAATAGGTTTTTGGCTAGGTATTCTGCCAAAATTGTTGCTGAGACGCTAACAGATCTACAGCGGGAGAATTTTCCGAAAAGGATTGTTGCTGTAGCGGATGAAATTAGGAAGGAATTGTTCAAGCCGGTAAAGTTCGATAAGCTCGAATTCAACGTTAACCTGTTGCCGAGTTGCATAAAAACAATAATGCAGCAGCTTCTAAGCGGGGAGAACGTTAGCCACGCTGCAAGGTTTCAGTTTGCTGTTTTTATGGCAGCGATTGGTTTGCCGCAGGAAAAAATAATAGAATTCTACAAGAAGACGCCGAACTACAGCGAGAAGATGACAAGGTATCAGGTTGAAAGAATTATCAGTAGGAAATATTCTCCTGCAAGCTGCGAAAAGATGAAGCTCTACAACCTATGCAACAACGAATGCAAAGTTAAAAATCCAATACAGTTTTATAGGCGCGAGCTAAACGCATTGCGAAGGCAAAGAAACAAAACCAAATAGCTAATTACTTTTCCCTTTCTCCCCATCTCGATATCAGCACAATCGCTGTAACGGAGATAATTGAAATTATAATAGCTGCAATTAGTTTTGATAGCAAATTGCTGGTTGCGATATTCAGAACCTCTAAAATATCTGAAATTGCTGCTTGTATTACATCCTTCCATGCAAATGCGATTACAAAACCGAAGGCAGCAACAATAGCCGTTACAACCCTATTCCTGAATTCTCTTTTTATCTGCCTCTCCTGTTCTCTAAGTATTTTCTGCATGGTTTTCAATGCTTCCGCATCTATCTTTGCTGCCTTTGCTATAATCCTCTTCGGCATTTTTCTCGCCACATATAACGCTTAAAGATATAGCACTCATTCTTTATATTAATTTTCTCTGCCAATATTTCTAAATGAACGAAGCCAATACAGCGGAAAAAATAAAAAACGAAAATTTTTTGAGGAATCTGTTTAGGCAGTATTATTCTAAAGTTAGCTTAACTGTCCCGAACATTAAAGAGAGAGAATTCGGCTACGGAATCTTCGGCAGAAAAATATACGCAAGGCATATTTCATTCAATAATAACGGGGAGTTTAACAATTTCCTGAGAAGGGAAGGCCCACTCTTTGTTTCCTATTCTGTTGCAAGATACAAAATGCCGGAGGCAAGGCCTATGGAAAAGAAACAGATGTTTGCTTCCGATATTGTGTATGAGTTCGATGCGGATGATTTAAAGCTGGAATGTTTTGCAAAGCATGGAGATTTCTTCTGCAAAAGATGCTTGGAGGCAACAAAGAAGGAAATCTTTAAGCTGGTTGAGATTTTGAGCAATGAGTTTTCCTTTCCGGAGGAATGGATGAGCATAAATTTTTCCGGGAATGCCGGCTATCACCTGCATCTTAGATCAGAATTCATTTCAAAGCTTTCAAAAAGAGCAAGGGAGGAAATTTTAAATTACCTAACACTGCACGGTGTAGATTTAGCTAAGCACGGCTTTGACATAGAGAGTGGTTCATTGCCGAAGCTTGAGAATGCTTACGGAATTAAAAAGAGGCTTTTAGAAAATCTTTTTGAGTTGTTTAGAGACAATAGCGAGGAAACTATAGAGAGATTGGCAGCATTAACAGGTTCACGAATAACAACAGTTAAGAAGCTATTTTCAAAGGGCGTAATTAATGCTATCAGGGAATCCAGAATTATAGCAGCTACTAACGCTGAAAAGAGGTTTTGGGAAAGGATATTCAAACTTTTGCAAGAAAGAACAGCTCTTCCATTGGACAGGCAAACATCCATAGATGTGTACAAACTTATACGTGTTCCAGATACTCTCCATGGCTCAACCGGTTTTGTTGCGAAGACAATTCCTCTGGAGGAATTAAAGGAATTCAGCCCTTTGGATAGCGCTGTTGTGTTTTCTGAGAGGCCAATAAAGGTTTTTATTAAGAAGGCTCCAAGATTCTATTTAATGGGCAATAGCTTTGGGCCGTTTGAGAACACTTTAGAAGAATTGCCGGAGTATGCTGCCGCATATTTAATAGGCAAAGGAGTTGCTCAACTGCGATAGGTGTTTGTATGAAACTCGACTATGAGGAATTAAGGCGCATTCACCGCTTGGAGAAAAGCACATCCCAGATTGTTAAGGTTGATGTCGATTTTTTTTCTGAATTGAAAAAATTTATGCAGGAACAGAAGAAAGAATATCTAAAAGCAATAAAGGAATTGGATTCTGCTAAAGCAAAGAGCTTTGAGAATTTGAGAAAATTGGTTGAGGAAATATTTTTGATAAGAGAGAGGAAGCTTCTTAACAAGGCATTAATTGCTTCTCGAACTAATGAACTGGATGATTCTGGCTTAGCAGAGGAAGAAAAGCAGGCACTAAGAAAAATGATTAAAATTATAAATTCTCACAGGGACAATCTTTACAGCATACTCGAGGAGAAAAAGCTAGAAGAGGAATCAATAACAGTAAAGATTGTAAAACCTGTTGAGGTATTTATCGGCCCAGATAAGAAGGAATACGGTCCTTTTGAAGAGAACCAAAGCGTTAGTTTGCCTAAAAAGGTTGCCCTTCTCTTAATAAAGAACAATTTAGCAGAGGAGATATAGTTTAACTTTTTGGTGGTTATGTATGCCAGAGAAAAATGTCGAGATGCCAGAGCCGAATGAGATAGTGGTCTGCAGAATAAAAAAAGTTTTAAATTACGGAGTAATTGTTGAGCTTTTGGAATACGAAAATGTTAGTGGCTTCGTACATATTTCAGAAGTGGCCTCTGGTTGGGTAAAGAATATAAGGCATCATGTCCATGAGAATGAGGTTAGGGCAGCAAAGGTAATAGCGGTACATCCTGGCAAAAACGAGGTTGATCTTTCATTTGCAAAGGTTTCTGAGAGGCAGCAGAGAAATAAAATAGAGGAATACAACCGAATAAAAAGAGCAAAGAGCTTGCTTGAAGCATTTGCAAAGAAACACAAAATTCCATTTGAAAGGATTTGGGAAGAGGTAGCGATTCCTCTTATGGAGAATTTTGATTCCATTGATGAAGGTTTGCAGAGGGTTGCTCTTAAGAGGGAGGAAGCAACCTCCTTAATTCCAAAAGAATATGCAAAAGAATTTATTGAGACAATTTCTAAGAGCGTTGCTGTTACAGAGAAAATTGTGGAGGCGGTTGTTGAAATAAAAAGCACAGAGCCAAACGGAGTAAATATAATAAGGGATGCATTGATAAAGTGCGAAAAAGAAAGCGAAAAGATAGAAATTTTTTACATAGGAGCTGGTAGATACTCTATAAGGGCTTCCGCCTTTGAATTCAAAGAGGCAAAGCAAAAGCTGAATTCTGTTTTGAATTGCATTGAAAAATCCCTGAAGGGAACAAAGACAGAATTTAAATTAATTTCCGGCTAGTTTTGTAAACTTATTCTTGGTAAATGTTATGTTGTAAGAAATTTTTCCGAAGAATAAATTAGGGCCAAAACGAGCGAAGCGGATAAACTACCTAAGATAATTTATACGCCCTTAGTTGTTGATTGGTCTGGGGCAAAATTGTCAAAGTCACTGTATGTTAGAGAAGGTGCTTATAAAGATCTGCCGTCATATCTTGTAAATTTTCGTGAATTCAAAAAGACGCTGGGCAAGAAAGGATTAGAAAAACTGCTTCGAGAAACAAGTTTATGGCTAGAAGAACCATACAGACTATTTAGAAATTATTCTGTTTATTATTTTATGGAGATGTTTGGCTATGATGGATGAGATTTTCATAAGTTTGAAACCAAAATTCGCCGAACTTATCAAGCAAAGAAAAAAACACATGAATTTAGAAAATACAAACCCTCTCATAGAGTTAATAGGTTTTGGATTTATGTGACGCAACCAATAGCAGCTCTACAGTATATTGCAGCGGTCGGTGAACCAATAG